>CAZFGM010000509.1:0-5523 GCA_964518515.1 uncultured Alcaligenaceae bacterium
TCGAGGGCGAGGGCCTGGGCGATCATGTCCAGGGCGGCGGGGTAGTTCTTCTCGCTGGTGTGCACCCAGGCCAGGTTGTAACGGGCGCGGACGTCGCTTTCGTTGACTTCGAGCGCCTTCAGGTAGGCGGAGCGGGCCTCGGCGGTGCGGCCGAACTCGTACAGGCCATCGCCCAGCGTGCACCACAGGTCGGCCGAGCAGGTCGGGTTCAGGGCCAGGGCCAGCTTGGCCATGTCGATGCCCGCCTTGGGGTCGCGGAGCTGGAACGTCAGGAACGTGCTGATCTCATTCAAGAGCACCCAGTTGCCCGGCTGCCGCTTCAGGGCCTGGTTGTAATACGTGCCGGCCAGCTCGAATCGGCCGATCCGCACGCATTGCCGGGCTTTTCTTAACGGCTCCTCCAACGTCTCATGGGCAACTTCGCCGAAGAGCACCTGAAACTTGCACTTGACTTTCACAGGCAGTTGCCGCCCCAACAGGCGAGAATAAATGCCACGGTGCTCTTCGCCAAGCGGTTCGATCCAATCATTCTTCCCCGCATTCTCGAAATACGCCTTCAGCAGTGGAAAGTTTAGGCCCACGGCGGTGGCCAAGGAAAACCGCTGATGCTCGAACTCATCCTGCCGTGTCAGCTGCGTTTGGCCGTAATCGTTGATGAGAATGAAGCCCTGGTCATGCATCAGGCCCAGGAGCCTTTCCAGGGACTGCATGGCGCCGTAGCTCACGAGCACTCGGCTGCTCTGCTTCCCGGCATATTCGACAACGAATGCTCCGTAAGGAAGTTGGTTGAGGTCAACCGCGCGGTAATCGTATTCGGATGCGAACAGGCCGTAAACTTCCAGGAGTTCCTGGCGGACCTTTGGATCCGGCGATCGGCCTCTTTCCTGGAGCTGGTCCAGCGTCATGTCCGTGAAATGGGCTAGGGGCACGTTCCGTGCCAGGCACGTGCGGACGGAAAGTTGCCGGATACTGCGCGTGCCTGCCGGTTCGGAATCGGCCGGTTCTTTATCCGCTCCCGGAGCCAGTTGCAAATCGGCGGGCACATCGATCTCCAGAACCGCGGCCGGCAGACAATCAAGAATGTAGTTCAGGAAAATCGCCCGGAATGGGCTTTCCTTGTGCGGATGAGCGAGGAAGGCGACATCATAGGGCAACTCTTTCTCCGGGCACAGCGCATCCACAACCCGAGTGCGGTAGCGGCCGACGTGATCCTGCAAAACTCCATGCCTGAGAAGATCGGTCAGCATGCGCTCCGATTTGTCGGCGGCGATGTACGTAAGCCTCTGGTAGTAGTCTTTCCCATGTTCGTCGCACAGCTGGCGAAAACTGTCGAGGAAGAAGCGGGCAAACAGGCCGACGCCTATGCCCAGCTCCAGCACATGGATTTCAGGTTCAAGCTCGCCGTTCTTTTCGGCCTCGACCAGACTGGCGAAAAACACCGCGGCGGCGTTGCGCGACAGCGTGCCATCGTTGTTGATCAGGAAGGGCAAAGAGTCGCTCAGGAACGCCTTATTCCCTCGGTCCCTCAAGTATTGCTGGCCGAGCTCCCATTCCAGGCTTTCAGCGAGTGGAACGAAATCCTGGATTATGGCGCGATTCCTTTGCGAGCTGGCAAGAATGTCCTGCGCGCCACCTTGCGTCGCCGCTAAGGCTTGTCTTTTCGGCGGCAATCTCGGTTGAACTGAAAGGCTCACGATTTCACTCCAGGTTTTGCCGGCAGGTTTTACAATTCAAGCACTTCCTCCGGGCAATTCGGATCGACGCATTCCCCATATGGCTGCATTACCCGCACCGGCTTCTCCCAGGACAGCGTCTTAAGCCATGGGCGCAGCTTATCAACCAGCGCATCGGCGTCGGGCCAACTTAGCCGAAATTCAATAATCATCCGTGGGCTCCGTGTCTCGCTTGAGAAACCTGACTTCCAGTTTCATCGCTGCCGAGTCATGCGCAACTTGTCGCGCGATTTCATACTTTAACTCGAGGAGTTCTGGTCGAGTTAGTTCATCAACCTTTTCTGATGTCAATAGCCCGCGACGCAGTAGGGCCTCCCTCACATAGATATTGATTCCGTCGTTGACAGCGACTTCAATCGCCCGTTCAATGGTCATGGTGATCATCGGGTCCTCCATCCAAGGGTCTCAAGGATTCGTCCAATCGGGAGACAAACCTGACTTCCAGTTTCATCGCTGCCCAGTCACGCGCAATTTCTCGCGCGATTTTATACTTTAACTCGAGGAGCTCTGCCCGAGCTAGTTCATCAACCTTTTCCGATGTCAATAACCCGCGACCCAATAGAGCCTCCCTCACATAGATATTGATTCCGTCGTTGACAGCGACTTCAAACGCCTGTTGAATGGTCATGGTGTTCATCGAATCATCCGCCCAAGGGTTTCAAGAATTCGTCGAATCTCATCGGGATTGCCAGGGTCAAGTATCCGGTCGATGATTCTCGATGGTTCCACTCTGGCAGCCAACTGAGCTCCCCCCCTTGCATCAGTAGCTGCTATCGGGATGTTACGAATATTCAATATAAACTGGGTTTGTGGATTAGAGACCCCCGTGAACGCACCGCCTGTATGGAGGACTGTCTCCATATTCGCCAAGCCTTCAGCTGTAGCAGGGAACGGTTGTACCCAACTTCCAGGACGGACGCCAGAAGAGGCAATGCTGCTTGCATTCGCATTGGAAGTAGTGTGGACCGCATAAGAATTATGCGACCAAACCGAAAACCCCCACGCGCTCGCCGCTACGAAGTATGTATGATACTCCGCGACACGCAGATTGTAAACGGTTTGCACCTGGCCGCTGTCGGCAATTCCTTCCACAGTCAACCACTGGCCATCGTGGCTTCGGAGCAAGTCGCCGATCTCCAGCATGGCCGTGGGAATCCAGGCGCGCCCCTGAACGAAGAACGGATGTTCGGCGGTGGTGCCGATGATCCGCCCGCCCACGTGCAGGTTCATGATCGGGGACACCCGGACGAAAACCTCCTCGACCTGGCGCGGCTGGACGGGCCCGTCGGGATCGTCTTCGGGAGCCGACAGGATCCAATCGCCCGGCCGGAATTGCTCGATCGGCTTGTCTCCCGTGGGTGTCAGAAGCGGCGTGCCGGCAAGGAAACACGGGCGGAACATTTGAAAGCCATTCATGCCCACGCCGAACAGGTCGAGGGCGGCGCCGCCGTAGTTTCCTTTGGCAATGTTCTGGCCGGCATTGATGGAACCACCCACGGCCTGAACGCCGTTGATGAAGCGTAAGCCGGCGCTGAAGCCACTACCCAAGGCGCAGGGATTGCCGAAACCGAGCCCAATGCCGACCGCAGTTCCTGTCACCTGGCCGGCCGTGTAAAAGCCGGAGTTGTAGTTCACGGCGTCGAAGTTGCCCCACTGGCGGATTTTCTTGGTGAGTCCCAAGCTGACGGCATCGCCCATCCCGGCACTGAAATTAGCGAACTTGGCAAACCAATCGTTGGAAACGCCGCCAGAGGGGGTGAATGGGGTAACAAAAACCATGGAATCGGCCATGCCCTGCATCATGCCGGCCTGTGCCATCATGTCCTCGGGATTCGCGCCCGGGCCCATTCCAGGGCTAAGACCGGGTGGCATCGGCATGGGCGCAAGCCCGGCTTGTGGACCGCCAAGTTGACTGAACGGGACAATCTTGGCGGGCGGTCCAGAACCGGGTTGAGACACCACGTGCGTGATCAGGCTCCCCTGACCAGGCGCATCAGGGAATCCCAGAAGTGAAGGAGACGATCCAGCAGGTGCGTTAACAAGCGCCAGGGGCGTTACAGCGGAACTGCTGGGGCCAGGGACAAACGGCAGAACCGTGAGACTTCCCGTGCCGGCACCAGGCACAAAGGGCAAAGCCGTGACGTTGCCATTTAGAGCAGAGCCTGTCGCTTGCCACACGGGCGCCGCTGAATTCCCCGGCAGCCACGGCAGAGTCGTAGACGTCCCGGGATTACTAACGCCAGGGATGAACGGTAGAGTCGAGTACGCTGGTCCGCCGACAGCGGGATGAGACGGCAATGCCGGCCAAAGCATGGCAGACCCGCCGCCAAGGCCCGGCAGCGACGGCCAGCTGACAGCAGAGCCTGTTGCTTGCCACCCGGGCGCCGCTGAATTCCCCGGCAGCCCGAGCAGAGTCGTGAGCGTCCCGGGGTTACTAACGCCAGGGATATATGGCAGAGTTGCATATGCCGATCCGCCGGCAGAGGCATGAGAGGGCAATGCCGGCCAAAGCATGGAAGACGCGCCGCCGCCGAGGGCTGGCAGCGACGGCCAGCTGGCAGAGCCTAGCGCTTGCCATACCGGGGCTGGTGAATTGCCCGCCCCCGGTAGCGTCGTCCACGTTCCAGGATTACTGACGCCCGGGATATATGGCAGAGTCGTGTACACGGGTCCGCCGGCAGAGGCATGAGAGGGCAATGCCGGCCAAAGCATGGAAGACGCGCCGCCGCCGAGGGCTGGCAGCGACGGCCAGCTGGCAGAGCCTAGCGCTTGCCACACCGGGGCTGGTGAATTGCCCGCCGACGGTAGCGTCGTCCACGTTCCGGGATTACTGACGCCAGGGATGTACGGCAGAGTTGAATACGCTGGTCCGCCGGCGGAGGGATAAGACGGCAATGCCGGCCAAAGTATGGAGCCGGCGCCAAGGCCTGGCAGCGACGGCCAGCTGGAAGAGCCCAGCCCTTGCCACGCGGGCGCCGGTGAATTCCCGAGCAGTCCCGGCAGCGTGACAGTCATCCCGGGGTTACTCACGCCAGGGATGAACGGCAGAGTCGAATACGTCGGTGTCCCGCCAGCGGGACCGCTCAGGTTCATGGAGTCAAGAGTTCCCAAACCGCTTGGATCGCTGAAATTGGTGTGGCTATTCTGGACATAGCGGTACAGATTGCTGTCGCCGGCCCCAAAACCCAGGGGGTCCTGACTGATCCAGCGGCCGGTGGCCGGATCATAGTAGCGCCTGCGGTGATATTGCAAGGCGGCCTCGGTCTCCCACTCCCGGCCGGTGTACAGGTAACGGCCGGCAAAAGCCGAGTTGCTGTGCGTGGCGTTGCCCCAGCCATCGTAGGTGATGGCGTCCTTGACCGTCCCGTTGTTGTCGATGATGTGCCCGGTCGAGCCGAGGCGGTCGCCGAGCTCCCAGTACGCGGTTCCCGAATCGATTCGGGCCATGAGCTGGTCGACCAGGTCGGCGCGCAGGTAGCGCGTAGTCAAGGCGGTACTGCCGTCCAGGTCGGCCCAGACGTCGAAGTTCTCGTTGCCGAGCGGCGTCCCCTTCGCCGGGTTCCAGCCGTCGTAGGAGTACCATTGCGTTGTGTCCCAGGTGCCGTCGCCGTTGGAATCGACGCGTTTCGCAATCCGGTTTCCCCAGGCGTCGTATTTGAATCCGACCTTTTGTTGCAGCACGTCGCTGCTGTTGTACTTGGCGGCCTGGGTCAGCTCGTTGTCGTTGTCGTAGGTGTAGGCACCTGATTACCGTGATCTTGACTTACGGCGCAGAGAGGGCCATGGCCGT
>CAZFGM010000510.1:0-5512 GCA_964518515.1 uncultured Alcaligenaceae bacterium
TGCTTTCCCGAACCGTTCAGCAGCACGGCTCGGGAGACGCCCTGGTTTTTCCGCAGCTGGATTATCGGCGATCCTACGCGGTCTTTTACCAGGAAGTTCGGGCAGCGGCCCGGGCCCTGCTCGCGGTGGGCGTCCAGCGCGGGGAACATATCGGCATCTGGGCGACCAACTGGCCCCAGTGGGTGCTTGTGCAATTTGCCGCCGCCCAGGCCGGCGCCGTGCTGGTCAACATCAATCCCGCCTATCGCGCCCCCGAGCTGGAATACGTCCTGGGCCAGGCGGACATCACCACGTTATTCGTGACCGACCAGTTCAAGAGCACCCGCTATTTCGAAATCCTGGACAATGTTTGTCCCGAAATCGAGACGGCCGCGCCCGAGGCGTTTCGGGCCGGCCGCTGTCCGCGTTTGCGCCGGGTCATCAGCATCAAGCCGGACCATCGGCCGGGCATGTATTCCTGGAACGAGTTTCTGGCCCGCGGATCAGCGGTTGCCGAACCCGACCTGGATCGGCGCGCGGCCGCGGTGCGGGCCGAAGACGTCGCCAGCATTCAGTACACCTCGGGCACGACCGGCTTTCCCAAGGGGGCCATGCTGACCCACCGCAACCTGCTGATGAATGCCTATTACGTCGGCCAGCGGCTGGCGTTCACCGCGAAGGACCGGCTGTGCGTCCCCGTGCCGTTATACCACTGTTTCGGCTGCGTCATGGGGACCTTGACGTGTGCCATCCACGGCGCCGCCATGGTCTTCCCCGCCGAGGCATTCGATCCCTTGGCCACTTTGCAAGCGATTCAGGACGAGCGCTGCACCGCGCTGTACGGCGTGCCGACCATGTTCCTGGCGGAGCTGCAGCACGCGCGCTTCGGCGAGTTCAACTTGCACAGCCTGAGAACCGGCATCATGGCCGGCAGCCCCTGTCCCATCGAGGTGATGCGGGCCGTCGTGGACCAGATGGGGACGCGCGACATGACCATCGCCTACGGCCTGACCGAGGCCTCGCCGGTCATCACGCAGACGCAAACGACCGACAGCCTGGAACACCGCGTCGGCACGGTGGGCACGGTGCTGCCGGGCCTGGAGGTGCGCCTGGTGCAACCCTCTCCTCCCGGGGGAGAGGGCAGGGTGAGGGGGAAACTGGACGACGTGCCGGCCGGCCAGCCGGGCGAGCTTTTGGTCCGCGGCCACGGCGTCATGAAAGGCTACTACAACAAGCCCGCCGAAACCGCCGCCGCCATCACCGCCGACGGCTGGCTGCACTCGGGCGATCTCGCCCTGCAAACCCCGGACGGCTACTACCGCATCACCGGCCGCATCAAGGACATGATCATTCGCGGCGGCGAAAACATCTATCCGCGCGAGATCGAAGAATTCCTCTACGCCCATCCGGCCGTGGCCGATGTCCAGGTCGTGGGCCTGCCGGATGAACGTTTCGGCGAGGAAGTGTGCGCCTGGGTTCGGCTCAAGGCCGGGACCACGGCAACCGCCGACGCTATCACCGCTTTTTGCCGGGGCCGCATCGCCCATTACAAGATTCCGCGCTACGTGGTGTTCGTGGACGAATACCCGACGACGGTGACCGGCAAGGTGCAGAAGTTCAAGCTGCGCCAGATGGGCATCGCCCGCTTCGGCTTGCACAAGGCCGCGGGCATCGAAACGGCGTGATAGGGGAAAGCTCATGATTCAAACCGAGTTGCTCGTGGCGGCGGCGGTGTTGGAGCGTGCCGTTTCGCGGACCCCGTCATTCGAGGATTGACGGAACTGCTCAGGGCGCGACCAAGTGTTGCAATTCGGGCAGCGTTCGGTGCCAGGCGGGTTGCGATGGCCGCAGTTTTGACAGGTAGACATAGCGCTCATCCGGAAGAGAATGGTTGAGGTTATCGGACAAGGTGGTCGCCTTCGGCTCCCCGCTAAACACCCACGACTTTAACAAGCCCGCAGCGCCAGGTTGTAGGTCAGCCTAACGAGGTTGGCGCTGCGGGCTCCTGACGAACCAAGTGGGGGGGGTTATGGCAACAGGTCCTTCTCCAGGGCCATTTGAATAGCCGCGCCCAGAACCGAACTCCTTTGGGCCATGCCCCGGGCAACTTCGCGAATCATCGCATCGCTGAGGCTCGCCCCATTGCCGCGCCCGGGAATCCGAAAGGCGCCCATCGCAGCGCTGCCCATACCGGCGCCCGACATACTGGAGGTCAGCATCACATCGTAAGTCACCAGGGTGGTGGTTTTCAACAACAGAACCGGATCGTACACCAGGATTGAGTAATTGCTGACGGCAATCCGGTAGCTGCCGGTGGAATTGGCGCCGTAGGAGCCGACCACGACCTTGTACTGAACCCCGGCGGTGGTCTGGAAGATCAGCTTGCTGTTGCGATCACCGGGAGCGCGATCGTCGTTGAAGGCCTTCAGGGTCAGGCCGGTGCTGTCGTAAATGAACAGCACCGGATCGACCGTGCTGCCGCTGTACTGCGTGACGTCGATGACGACCTTTTGCGACGCGGCGGTACTCAGCTGGAACACGTCAAAATCGCCGGGCCGGCCGACGCTGGCGGTGTAGCTGGAGCCCACGGTGATATTGGGCCGGCTGCCGTCCGTGTAGGTTGCGTCCACGGCGGTGGCATCGGCGACATTGCCGAAATCGCCGGCCGTGGATCGTGATCCCAGCACGGTTTGCAGGAAGGTGTAGGAATTCTGCGTGGTGATCTTCACCGGGACCTGCAAAGTGAAAAAGATGAAGTTAATATCGTCGTGCCACTTGGGCGCGTGATCCGGGTCGGGGGCGGTGGTGGTGCCGTTGTAGTTGAGGTCGGTGATGTTGAAGGTCTTGTTGATGAAGCGGACGTTGGACGCGTCGTAGCTCATCATTTCCTTGTCGGGGCTGGACAGTACGTGTCCCAAGCCGAAGGTGTGTCCGGCCTCGTGGCCGATGGCGCGGGCGATTTGCAGATTGGTCCACGAGCCGCCCGCGGAAATCGGGTCCACGTAGGCCAGGTCGAACGGATCGCTGTTGGGGCGATGGTCGATGCCGTGAACGTCGCCGGGGAAGTCGGCATACACCCAGGGGGTGCCGGCGTAGGCCTTGTTGCTGGCGCCGGTGCCGTTGCTGGTCTTGTCGCCGATGAAGAGGGTGGAATTGCCGCTCGCAGAACTATCGTAACTGCCGTCGCCGTACCGGCGGCGCACCTCGACGTCGAAGGGGGCGAAAATTTCCGAGCTGCGAAACAGGATGTCGTGGATGTCCTTGACACGGTCCCCGGTCGTGCTCTGGAACGAGCTGACGCCGTTGGCGGCCCAGCCGTCGAAATTGAGATAGAGCATGGTTGGCCCGGCATGGCGCGGAAAGAGTTGGGCCACCCCGGTCATGTCGGTAATGGACAACAATTGCCGATCTTCCAGGGCCTCGACCTGGGGCCGCACCCGGTGTTCGCGGGCCGGCGAGGATTGGCCGAACAGATTGTGCAACAGGCGTTTCATGGAATGTCTCCCGGATAAAAGGAATAGGGTAAGCGGCTCAAGTAAGTGACCTGAGCTGCCAGGGTCGCTGGACCCATCCGGGAGCTAATCAAGATTGGCAAAGGAACCGGACATGTGCGGGAAGAAAGTTTCCGGATCTTTTTTACAGCTTGATCCGCAGAATCACAAATGGTGGCCTTTATTATCTGATCGTTCAACCGACTTTTTTCAACGTCCAGGTTTGTTGCAATCACATTGGGTGGCGGCGTAACGGCCGAAGGTCAGGACGGTTGGCATTCTTCTTTCTCCCGTCCGAAACCGATTTTGCCCTTCGTAACCGTTCACCCCTCTATTGTTCCCCGATGCCACGGGCATGTCCGGTGGCACCGGTGGCCAACGCCAGTAACACGAACGAAAACGGCAACCCTTGGTCAACGAGATCATTTTAGCGGCCGGGGTTTTTACTACAGGGAGTGGGGAAAGAATTGTTCCCCAACACGGCATCTTCCCGATTGGCAAAACCGAGGCCGTCAGAAGGTTGCCCTCCTGACGGCCTAGAAGGTCGCCGAACGAGGATTATCTTAGAATCGACGAAGTCCGTTCCAAGTCTTGGGCCAGGACTCTGTGGAGGAAATACCATCCTTGGGGGAGATGCCATCTTTTCTCAATGGAGGTCGCAGTCATGGCGTTCAAAGTAAACAAAGTGGAAATGTGGACGGGAGCCATCGCCGACCGCGCCGGTAGCTTGGCGGACAAGCTCGAGCCGCTGGTCGAGGCGGGCGTGGACCTGGAAGTTGTCGTCGCCCGCCGGCAGCCGCACCTGCCGGGCCAGGGGGTGGTGTTTCTTGGGCCGGTGAAGGGAACGAAAGGGCATAAGGCGGCGGCCGCCGCCGGCCTGACCAAGGCCGGCGATCTGGTGGCCTTGCGCGTGGAAGGGCCGAACAAGCCGGGCGAATGTCAGCGCCTGGCCCGCATCCTGGCCGACGCCGGCATCAACCTCCGCGGCCTGGCCGCCACTGTCCTGGGCAAGAATTTCGCCGTCTCCCTGGGGTTCGACAGCGACGCCGACGCCAGCCGGGCCGCCAGGCTGCTGCGGGGAAAGTAGGCAGGGGTGCGAGGTTGTCGAAGGGGAATCAAGAAAGAAACCTAACGCGGTGGTCCTCGTGGCCTTCGGCCCGAGCATTTCATTCAAACACATACGCCCGGCCAAATCGGCCCATCTCCAGGTTTGGCAGGGCCAGGGCTTTCAATTCCTTGACCACTGCGGGTTGATAACGCGGATGCAGGTGCACGGCGATCAAGCGAACTCCGGCGGGGATCTTGCGGGCTTCTGCGGCGAACAGGCGCGGGGTCAAGTGCTTGGCCGTCTCGGCCAGCCAGGCCAGGGCATTGGGGAAGGTCGCTTCCAGGAAAACCGCCTGAAGACGATCCAGGCGGGCTGCCCGCTGCCACAACAATTCCGTCGGCCCGGTGTCACTGGCGATGATGACCGCGGCCCGGCGATCCTGGACCACGAAGCCGACCGTCGGCACCACGTGATTGACCGGGACCGGTGTCAAGGCCAGGCCGTCCACCTTGACCGTTCGCCCCGGCTGGATCGTGTGCAGTTTCAGGTACGGCGGGGCCGTGCGCGAGATGCGAATCAGGTCGGGCCAGAGCTGGTCGTTGAACACGTGCCGGTGCAGGCTGTGCAGAACTTCGGCCGTGGCGTGTAGCGTCACGCAGTCGCCCGTGGCCGTGTACGCTTGATCGAGAAACATGGGCAACGAGGCGATGTGGTCGAGATGAGTATGGGTCACGAACACGTGCTTGATACGGGCCAATTCCGCGGTGGTAAACGCGAGCCCCAGAGCCCCCGCGTCGATGGCAAGCGTATCATTGAGAAGATAGGACGACAGATATTGCCGGCGGCGCAGGCGTGGCGAGGTCGCCGAAGGCACAAGGGTCACGCGCACGCTCGCTCCTCAGTAAGCCGGCCGCTGGGAAATGCGCCGGCCTGCATTATGGGAGGAATCAACCTACTCATGCAACATAAAAACGCGGAGCGCGGGGTGTGAGGG
>CAZFGM010000511.1:0-5511 GCA_964518515.1 uncultured Alcaligenaceae bacterium
TAGGCTACCTCATTCAGGATCGCGCGGTGGAGAAAGCAATCATCGGCAGTCTGGTGGCCAATGCACGCCGACAAAAAAAGGCCGGCGGTACAATGCGCCTGACGCATCAGGGAGAGGAATTCCTCATTGTCGTGAAACCCTACGAAAGTTTTGGCGAAACGGCTTATCGCTTGATCCTCAAAAAGACCAAAAGATAAAAGTCCGCAAGACTTGCGAAATACCTGTTAGGCGGAGTTGCAGCGAAAGGTGGACCTCTCGATGGGCAAATTGTTCTTCAGTGCGGGATTGGCGCTGGTGTTGATGACTTCCCAGTCCTTCGCTGCTCCGCAAGATGAAGCCGTCACGCCTGAACCACCATGGTCCGGCATTGTGATACCGCTCCTCGTGTTACTCTCGATAATATCAGGGTATTATGTAATCCGTTTTCGCTGGTATTCTCAAGCGTTACTTGTTGTGGCGGTCCTCGGCGCAATCGCTTGTTCTGTTTTTGGAATAGACTGGCTTTCCGACTCCACTCCAACTAAAGGTACACCGGGAGCGATATTGCTTGTTGGCGGAATTGCATTGTTATTGGCATCAGCAGCGTTATCTTGGCTACTCTTCTTCAAGAACCAGAAAGCTGGCTTCCAAGAAGCAAAGAAAGAGGGGTAGGGATGACCGAAAGTGGATAAAGCGTGAGTGAAGCGGGTTCGCCACGTTTTCGCACAATTGATCCGTACGGGAGTTGGTTACCTTCTTTTGAACCATGCCAAAAAATGAGGCTGTAAATGGCCGATAAAACCGTCACCCTCGAAGTCTTCCGCTACCTGCCCGATCAGGAAGACCAGCCGCGCTACCAGATGTACAGCGTGCCGTTCCGCGAGGACTGGGTGGTGCTGGACGCGCTCAATCATATCAAGGACCACGTGGACGGCACGCTGTCGTACCGCTGGTCGTGCCGCATGGGGGTGTGCGGCAGCTGCGGCATGATGGTCAACGGCGAGCCGAAATTGACCTGCGCCGCCTTCCTCAAGGATTACTCCGGTCCGATCAAGGTCGAGCCCTTGACTAATTTCCCGGTCATCCGCGACCTGGTGATCAACTTCGACGATTTCCTGCACAAGCTCACGGAAGTCAAGGCCTGGCTCATCCCCAAGGAAGTAAAACCGGTTTCCCAGGGCGAGTATTTGCAAACGCCCGAACAATTAGCCCGCTACAAGCAGTACAGCATGTGCATCAACTGCATGCTGTGTTACGCGGCCTGCCCGGTGTACGGCCTGGAACCGAAGTTTCTCGGCCCGGCCGCCATCGCCCTGGGCCAGCGTTACAACCTCGATTCCCGCGATGGGGCCAAGGACCAACGGGCCGAGATTATTTCCTCCAACGAAGGCATCTGGGAATGCACCTTCGTCGGGGAATGCACGCGCGTCTGTCCCAAGCACGTCGATCCGGCCGGCGCCATCCAGCAGGCCAAGGTGATCAATACGCAAGAATGGTGGTCGTTTTTGATGCCCTGGGGAAAGAAATAGCTGTCAGCGATCAGCAATCAGCGATCAGCAATCAGCGATAATAGGTGTGAGGTGAGAAAAAGCTGATGGTTGAAAACTGAAAGCTGATAGCTGAGTGCTGAAATGCTGAAAGCTGAAAGCTAAGTGCCGATAGCTCCTGCCTGGAGGTGACCATGAAGGGTAAAGAATACATTCGGCGGATGCCGGCGACCTGGTTTCTGCACAACATTCATCTGAAATTGTTCATGATCCGGGAACTGACCAGCGTGTTCGTGGCCGGCTACGCGGTTTTTCTGCTGGTTCTGCTATCCAAGTTTCATGACCACGTTGCCTTCCGTGAGACGTTGCTTTGTCCCGGGGCCTTGATTTTTCAGATTGTGGCCCTGCCGTTCGTACTTTTTCATAGCGTGACCTGGTTTAACCTGACGCCCAAGGCCATTGTGCTGTTTCGCGGCGAGGAGCGCGTGAGTCCGGTGTGGATCGCCGGCGGGCATTATGCCCTGTGGGCGGTTTCATCGCTGGTTATTTTGCTGGCCGCTCTTTAGCGACAGTAGGTCAGCCTTTCCAGGCTGACGCATTTTCGGGTCAGGCTAGAAAGCCTGACCTACCTGATCAAGGCTGTTGTTAATCGGTTCGGCGCGGGGGAATGGTATGAAGTCCAACGAACCTTTCTGGTGGGCCTTGTTCGGCGCGGGCGGCATGATCGCCGCCCTGTTCCTGCCGATCACCCTGGTGATTACCAGCCTTCTGGTGATGGCCCAGGCGGTGGATGCGGAAACTTTGCACGCCCTTTTTTCCAGGCCCCTGGTGCGAATTTACCTGTTCATGATCATATCTCTGCCGCTGTTTCATTGGGCCCATCGGTTCCGCTTCACCTTGGTGGACCTCGGCTTGAAAGCGGTAAAAGGTCCCATCGCCGTGGTGTGTTACGGCGCGGCCATAGCCGGCAGCGCGATCGCGGCGCTGTTATTGCTCGGGATCTGGCGATAGCCCTGACCCGACCACGCGCAGCAGTCCTGTCCCCTTTTCGGACAGCCTCTAAGAGCAAGGGGAATGAGGAAGAAAAAAACCGCCATCGGAAGATTCTTCGCGGAGCTGAAACACGGATGACTCTGCACTTCACCGTCCTGGCCAGCGGCAGCGCCGGCAACGCCAGTTTGCTGGAAGCGGCCGGGTTTGGCGTGCTCATCGATGCCGGCCTGGGGCCGCGCAAACTGGCCGCCCGCCTGGAAGCGGTCGGCGCTTCCTGGAACAGCGTCCACGCCGTCCTGCTGACCCATCTGCACGCCGACCACTGGAAGGAACGCACGCTGGCCCATCTCGGGCGCCGCGGCATTCCCCTGTACTGTCATGCCACGCACGCCGATGTTCTGGCGGAGGTCAGCCCCAGTTTTGCCGCGTTGCGGGCGGCCCAGTTGGTGCGGTTTTATGAAGCGGGGGAAAGCGTGGACCTGCATCCGCCTCTGCGCTGCCGGGCGATCCCCTTGTCCCACGACGGCGGCGTGACGTGCGGCTTTCGCTTCGACGGGCCGGCCGACATCTTCGGCCAGCCCTGCTCCCTGGCCTACGCCGCCGACCTGGGCTGCTGGGGCCCGGACTTGGTCCAGGCCCTTTGCGACGTCGATGTCCTGGCCCTGGAATTCAATCACGACGTTTATCTGGAAACGACCAGCGGCCGGGCGCCGCGGCTCATCGCCCGCATTCTCGGTCACGAGGGCCATCTGTCCAACGAGCAAGCAGCCTCCCTGGTGGGTGAAATTCTGCGCCAGTCTGAAGCGGGCCGTTTGCAACACCTGGTGCAGTTGCACTTGAGCCGGGATTGCAATCGCCCGGCCCTGGCCCGCGCCGCCGCGGCGCCCCTGCTGGCGGATTTCCCCGCCCTACGCATCCACACCGCCCGCCAGGACCGGCCCGGCCCGCGCCTGCGCTTGGGAGAGCCCGCACGCAAAACCCGCTCCCGCTCTTTCCGGCAAAAGGCCGCGGTTCGTGCGACTTCCTTGCAGGCCTGGCTGCCGGGATGGGATTAACGCCCCAAGTGTAGGCGGCACACTCCGTGTACCGCTCCCCCGCACACGGAGTGTGCGGGCTACTTTGTTACCCAAAAGGTGCGACATGAGTTCGCCAGACCGCAAAAAGAAGAAACGGCAAAAAATAAAAGAGGTCAAGACGCAGTTCCAGGCGCGCCTTATTGCCGCCAGGGACGCGTCTGTCCAAGGTGAGGTGGCGTATATCCGCAAGCTGGCCCGAGACGGGGATTCCCGCGTGGTGACCCTGGGCCAATTGGTGTTTTTTTCCACCCTATCGGGCGACGCCTGGATGCTGGACCCGAGCGACCACTACGCTTTGTGCTTGATGCGCGAGGGCCAGGAACTACCTGCCCGCATCGTGGAAACCGCCCGCCAGTTCTTGATTGAATGGGACCGGGATTATGAAATCCAAGGAGAAATGTTCTGTCACGTCGAAAAAAAGACCGGCCGTGCTGTCTCGGTGTGGGGTTATCCAACCAAGGATATTCAGGAAGGCTGCCAACGAGCGCTCGCCGGCCAGTGACCCCCAGGCTCGAAGACTCGCCTTGGGGCTTGGGGACTTAGACCTACCCCAAACTTGTAGCCGCAACCTTTAGGTTGCGGGGATTCCGCAGGCTGAAGCCTGCGGCTACGGGTTTTGGGATAGGTTTTTAAGCGGGATTTTTTGGCGGGATTGTTTCACCCTGTGGAATCTCACGCAGCTCCGGACCCTTCGAATTATCCTCCCAGACCCGCAACAGGCGAAGACCTGCGGCGGGGAATTCGACACCACCTCGGACCCGGGAAACCGCAGCCCGGTTAACAGCCAGTTCCAAACGTTTGCGATAGTGCTCGTCGAAGATTGCCAGGACGCCTTGCTCTGAATTGAAGGAAGGAATGGAAACAATGAGGATTTTTTGGGGGGAATCGAGGAACGGCAGAGAAAATCGCTCGGTCAAACATTGCCAATCGAATAGGCCCAGGAACTCGGCGGCACTGGCAGGCAAGGTGCGCCGCAGTACGAAATCGCCGGCCACGCGGCGGGCGTCGGCCAGGGACGCCGTCGGCCGGTCCGGCGCCCAGATTTCTCCTAGAATTAATCCCGGAACGTCCAGAGCCCGGAGATTGTTCTCGATCCGGTCGCGGACAAATTCCAAGTTCAGGTCATTTGCCATGCGGACAAGATCATTCACGCGGCCCAGGGCGATGGCCCGGCTGAAAGCCTCGTGGGCCAGAAGAGGCGTTTGATCGGGCTCGCCCGGCAATTTGCCGATGCCCAGGGGGCGGTCGATGAACACCGCGGTCCCCAGCTCGCGCATTTCCGCCGGGTGATGCAAATCTTCAAGGCTTTGCTGCATGAATCGCCGGGCTTGAGGCCCCAGATACGGCGCCAGCGGATCGTCGGCGTACAGGCGCCGGCGGCGCTTGTCCGGGTTCAGGATTTGTTCCTCCGGCACCCGCACGTGGGGCGGCGGCAAGATGCGAGCATTTTCTCCGGGCGAAGTCGGGGCATCGGGAACCGGATGGCCTTCGTAACAATGGCGGAGCAAAACGCCCTGGCGCAAAGCCCGCCGCCGCCAGCGGGCCTCCTTGTGGTCCCCACAAAAAAACTCCGCATGGCGTTCCATCAGGTCCAGGTAAGCTTTCAAAGCCGCGTCGAGCAGCAAAGCATCCGGGTAATTGGCGCCACGATGATGAAACGTGATCAGGTCGTAGGCGGTCAGGTGGCGGGCAATCTGGCGCAGCAGAAAGCTGACAAAGTCCACAAGGTCCTTCACGCTCACGTTCCCCCGCTCGACCAGGATTCGTAGGAAGGCGAAGGTTTTGTCCACGAAATCGGTGTAGGGGGACAGGGAGACTTCGTTGAATAACGTTCGCACCAAGGCCGGGATTTCAACCGGAGATCGGCCGAGCCGCCGCCAACCCCGCAGGAAAAAAGATTCCAGGTCGCCGACCTCGGCGGCCGGAACCGCCCGCAGCAGAAATTCCAGCAGCTTGGCCAGTTCCCGCCAGGAAAG
>CAZFGM010000512.1:0-5509 GCA_964518515.1 uncultured Alcaligenaceae bacterium
GTGTAACACGCTGCGCCGGACATGCCAGGGGATCGTTCCAGATCTTTTGTTGCGCAGGACGGAGGACGATTTTCAGGCGGCTCGGGGCCAACTCGAACTCGTCGGCGGAATCGTCGCCAAGGAACAACGCGAGCAGGAATTCGAGGCGCTCGAGAGCCTGAAAAAGAGCGCGGCAGATCTGGAACTCGAATACCGGGCGACTAAACGTCTTTTCGATGTCCTGAAAGAAGCGGAGGCGAAGCATAGCGCACACATCGGCCGAAGTCTGGCGAAGCCGGTGACGGAGAGGTTCCTCGAACTCACAGACAGCCGGTATGCACAGGTCGATCTGGATCCTGGCCTGCGCTTGCTAAACGTCGCGGCCAAGGGGGGTGAGCGCGCGTTGGCGTCGCTCTCGGTCGGCACCCGCGATCAGCTGGCCACGCTCGTGCGGCTGGCTCTGGCGGCTCATCTCCAGAGCGTGGTCGTCCTGGACGATCAGCTCACCACCAGCGACCCGCGCCGCCTCGTCTGGTTCCGGGAGCGGTTACGCGCCAGCGTCCGGGATCATGACCATCAGATTATCGTGATCACGTGTCGGCCGCTGGATTACCTGCACCCGGAGGAGATTATCGCGCCATCGTGCGGCGGGTTCCAGACCGAGGAGGCGAGGTTGACGGTGGTGGATTTGGAGCGGGCCGCCTCGTGCGGGTGATTGAGCAAGAACAGGGCTCAGGGCATAGCGGGTTCAAGAAATCCCCCTTGGTCGAATGGCCCTGCCGAGAGCCTGATATTGACCATATTCTGGCAGCGTAGGGAAAATAGGGAGTTGCCCAGCCAGTGTCACGACTCATCGGGTCACGGCAGTGCCATTCCCCCTTGGTCTTAAGGCGTTTGGGTCGTCCGCTTCCATCCCGGGCCGCCGCCGAAAACCACATTCGTTCCGGCCAGCGGAACTCCCGTGATCAAGGACGCCTCCAAGGTCAACGCCCGCAGATCCTCGGGCTCCAGGTCGTGCACGTCGCGTTTGCCGCAGGCGCGGGCCAGGATTTGCACCTCGCTGGTCACGGCGTGCAGCCAGTTGGCGACGCGCTCGGCGGCGGCGTCAATTTCCAGCCGCTTCACTAATTCCGGATCCTGGGTCGTGATGCCCACGGGACAGCGGCCGGTATGGCAGTGATGACAGTGGTAAGGGGCGGCGCCGATGGCCTGATAGTCCTCGACGTACAGCGGCTTGTTGCAGTTGAGGGCGATGAGGGCGGCGGTGCCGACGTAGACGGCATCGGCGCCGAGGGCCAGGGCCTTGGCCATGTCGCTACCGTGGCGGAGGCCGCCGGCGATGATCAGATGCACCGTGCCGAACAGGGCCAGCTCTTCCAGGGCGGCGCGGGCCTCGCACACGGCGGCCAGGGTGGGAATGCCGGTGTGTTCTTGCAGCAAATCGGGCGACGCCCCGGTGCCGCCTTCCATGCCGTCGATGACGACCACGTCGGCGCCGGCCTTGGCCGCCAGCTTGACGTCGTCGTGCACCCGGCTGGCGCCGAGCTTGACGAAGATCGGCACCTTCCAATCCGTGGCCTCGCGCAGCTCTTCGATCTTGATGATCATGTCGTCGGGACCGAGGAAGTCGGGGTGGCGGGCGGGACTGCGCTGATCGACGCCGGCCGGCAAGTCGCGGAGGCGGGCGATTTCCGCCGACACCTTCGAGCCGAGCAGCAACCCGCCCGTGCCCGGCTTGGCGCCCTGGCCGATGGTCAGCTCGATGGCGTCGGCCTGGCGCAGATGATGGACGTTGATGCCGTAACGGCTGGGCAGCACTTCGTAAATGAGGACGCGCGAGTTTTCCCGTTCGGCGGGCAACATGCCGCCGTCGCCGGTGGTCGTGGAGGTGCCGGCCTTGCTGGCCCCGCGCGCCAGCGCCACCTTGGCGTTGTACGACAGGGCGCCGTAGCTCATGCCGGTGATCATGACCGGAATATCCAGGGCGATCGGCTTCTCGGCGAAGCGCGCGCCCAGCACCGTCTTGGTGGAGCAGCTTTCGCGGTATCCTTCGAGCGGGATGCGTGTCAGGCCGCATGGGACGAACGTCAGATCATCGAAAGTGGCCCAGGTCCGCGGCCGCAGCGTGCCGAAGCCGCGAATACGATAGCGGCCCAGCTCGGCCTTGACCTGGATGTCCTCGATGACGTCGGGCGTGTAGGTGCCCGAGGTTGTGGGTGGTGCGTGGTGAATGGATGGGGGGTGGTTAATGTCCATGGTTGTAAGCCACAGTGCTCCCAGTTAACAGGCGGGATTCTTTGGCGGTCTTGACTTTATGGTCGGACCTCATGCAGAAAATCGACAATGAACAGGTCATCCGGTGACGTGGTGTCGTCGATTACGAAAAAGAAACGGTGTGTTCGGGGTCCGTCGGCGATAGCCAGTGGGTAAAGAAAAAACCTCTGATCGTGCGGATGACGCGACGAGCGAAATTGCGGGTAATGGTTCTCCATGTCGTCGCGTAGTGCTATACGGAAGCGCACAGCAGCATGGCGTGACATACCGCACTCACCCAGCCTGCGGCTCATTTCCGAGTCGATCCGAAGGTGGCGCACAGCTACTCCTTCACCCACGGGCCGCCCTCTTGGACGCGTGCTAAGACGGCGTCCAGTTCTTCGTGGTCCCCCCGCGCGTAGGCCGCCTGCGCTCTGGCGACCCGCTCGGGGTCCAGGGAGGGCGCGGAGCAGGCCAGCATCTCCCAGCGCGTCAGGCACTCCTGGGTCCAAAGGGGAAAGGCGGCGGCCCTGGCCTGCAATTCATCGAGGCGCGCCAGCGGCCGCTCGAACATGCCGGCCCGGCGGACCGCCTCCTGCAAGGCCTGCCCGGCGTCTTGCAGCACCCACCGCAAGGTCTCCACCTCCTTGGCCCGGTCCATGGCAGGATCGCGCCCAGCAGCCTCCCACATTGCCTCCCAGATGCGGACGGCCTGGTCTGCCAAGGCGAGGACCGCGGCGATATAGGCTTCGGTTGTGCTCCGCAGATTTTCCGCCGCAGCCCGGATATCCTCAAGCAATTGTTCCAGGTGCTTTTTCTTTTTCGCAACCGTTTCTGCGGCAATCACCAAGCCGATAAGCGCCAGGGCGTCTGTCTGCATTTCTTCCACCAGTTCGGCGCGTTTCTTCTCCGTGCCGCGCAGCCTGAGCGCTTCTTCGCGAAAGCGTTTCACCGTGTCTATGGCAAAGGGCATGGCTTTTTACTCCAGGTCTTTTTTTGTGGCCATTTCCCGAGGTGATCGGATTAAGGAATGATACTAAATTTCCACGAGGAAAAACAAGGCAATCGGGGGGCCGGTGGGAGCCGGGCTTGCAGAGCCGCTTTTTCTCGCGTCAATTCCACGACCTTGACAGGGCTTGCTCCCGGCCGCGGCGGCGCCGCAGCCCGTCAATAACGCGATCCGTCCGCTTCCCAGCCAACAGTTCCTTTACGAAGTTTTACCACTCAAGGGGATTCATGGCGGGCCCCCGAACCGGCAACCGGCATCATTGTTTTCGCCCGCCGCGGAAAGTTCAAGGCCTTTCCCGACCAACCGGGGCCGCGGCCAAATACCTAAGCCCCATTTCCATTCACGAAAAAAAATAAAAAAACGAAACGGACCCCTTGACTTTTTTTTTAGATCAGTTATGATCCCAGAAAGAATCTTAACTGAGAATTTGCCATGGCCCGGTCGGACAAAAGATATGCAGTTTATCCAGCAACCAAGGCGGTGGAAGTCCTTGGCCCTTCAATCCCCGCTCTCAACCAAGCGGTTGAATGCTGGGCTGCTTTGCTGGCCCGAGCAATAGCAGATAATAGCAGGACATTCTACCAGGAAGATCGCGTGGACATGCATTTAATGAAAAAATTGTGGCAGATGAACGAGTGGTCCCTTCTGGCGGAGGCGATCAAGGGGGTGCGTTTCGATCCTGAGTTTGCCAATCCAGGTGAACTGCTCGCTACTGCCGTGGAGGATGCGCACAGGCTCGAATACATTGGCTCTAAATGCCTCGACTGGGGCGACTGCGACTCAACCGTAATCAAAGAAAAGCACATCGACGCCGAAGTACAAAGAACCTTTGAGAAGCTACGCTCTCTCGACTATGTTCACGCCTGGGCGGTTATCGTCGTGGTCCGATGGTTCTGGGACCACCACAACGAAGGCATTGACCTCCTAAAAGACGACTGGTGGACTTTGGCCTTCCGTAGGCAATGGAATAAGGACCATGCCCAATGTGACGAGAAACGTCCTCGCGGCCCAAGAGGAACGCGGCGAAATGAAAAGCGCTATTCCATTTACCCCTCCCCTAAGGCCGTTGAAGTGGTGGGGGATTCGCTGCCGGCTCTGAATCAAGCTATCGAATGTTGGGCAACCCTACTAGGCCGAGCTACTGCGGATAACCACAAAAGTTTTCATGAGCCAAATCTGGACAGGGAGGGACCGCGTGGCTTTGGAGAATGGTCGATGTTGGCAGAGGTGCTCAAAGGAATTCGGTTTGATCCGGAATTCATGAATCCTGGCAGGTTGATTGCAAGTGCGGTGGAAGACGCCCACCGGCTTGAGAACCTTGGCCAGCGGTTTTACCTTTACGAAACTGACACAACTGTTAGTAGTATTTTCAAAGATCGGGAGCCCGAAATAGATTCTTCCGTTACCCGGCTCGTGGAAAAGCTTCAAAACCCAGAATTCGATTATGTTCACGCCTGGGCCGTTATCGTTGCCGTTCAATGGTATTGGGAACACAACAAGGGGTTGGAACCATTAATGGATCCGTGGTGGACGCTAGGGTTCCGCCGCGAATGGAAGAAAAAACAATTCGCGGAGAAGAAATACAAACAGGAAAAAAAAGACAGGAAGAGGGAACGGAAGCCTGTTTGACAAACGTTCCTGGCCGCCGGCAAATTCTTTGGAGGGCTACTTATGAGAAGATTTTAGAGGACCTTATTTGGCGACCCAGGAGTAGGGTCCAAGCAAGCTAATACTACAGCGCCAGGTTTTAGGTCAGCCTTTCCAGGCTGACGCAACTTGCCTAAACTCGGGGAACCTGGGCAGTTCGGGTCAGGCTGGAAAGCCTGACCTACCTACTCAGCGCTGTAGTACTAAATGGACTTGGGGTTGAATTGGGTCCAACCAGCGGGCAAACAAAAAAAGTGTGGCCCGGCCGGTGCCGTAAACACCGCCGGGCCCTGGTTCGACAACGTGACACGCCGTCGATACCGAAATTATACCCTCTTTTCGGGCGACGGCCAAGATCTAGATTTCGCCCGAAAGGAGTTTTGCTATGAATCGCATTTCCAATGGCTTGCAGAAAATCGCAAAGCCAACCAACGGCCGTTCTCCCCAGATCAAAGTTAAAGAGGATCTCATCACGATTGTGAATCTGCAGGTTCAAAGTGCAGACGCAGCCTATCTCTTGAAGGAAAAACCCAACGACGAATGGCCGCAAACCATGACAAAGATGATGTTAACAGCGGCCACCGCATAGGCCACTTTGGCGGTCAGAAGTGGGCCGGCCCG
>CAZFGM010000513.1:0-5507 GCA_964518515.1 uncultured Alcaligenaceae bacterium
AATGGATAACGGCGAGTTCGTCGGAAAAATAATCGAGGAAATCCATGAACCAACGTGCGTTTGTTCTCCTGGCGGCAATCCTGCTTGGCGCCCCAATTCCGGGTCACGGCCAGGAGCCCGGCAAAGGTGCTGATGGGAAAAACGCCTGGCCCGGTTGGTCCCTGTTCGGCGGCAGCCCCGCGCGCAACATGGTCAACCTGGTGGATAAAAACGTCCCCACCGAGTGGAACGTCGAGGACGGCAAGTTCCAGAACGTCAAGTGGGCCGTCAAACTCGGCAGCAAATCCTTCAGCGGGCCGGTCGTCGCCGGCGGCAAAATCTTCGTCGGCACCAACAACGCCTACCCACGCGATGCCAAGGACCTGGCCAAGATCAAAGCCAACCCGCGCGACGCCGTCAAGATCAAGAACCAGACTGTCCTGATGTGCTTCAACGAAGCCGACGGTAAGTTCCTCTGGCAGGCCGTACACCCCATTCCGCCAATCAACATCTTCGATGACGTGCGCTCTCTGGGCTTGCTGTCCACTCCCGCAGTGGACGGCACCAAGGTTTATTACGTCACCACGTCCGCCGAGGTCATCTGTGCCGACGCCGCCATGGGCCGGCCGCTCTGGCGCTACGACATGATGAAAGAGCTCAACGTTCAACCTTTCCATTGTTGCAATTGCTCCCCCTTGGTCGTCGGCGACAAGGTCTTTCTGGTTACCGGGAACGGGGTCGATAATACGGGCAAAATCCCTTCCCCCAAGGCCCCCAGTTTCATCGCCCTCGACAAGGACAAGGGCACCCTGGTCTGGCAGAGCAACCTCCCCGGCGACAAGATCATCGAAGGCCAGTGGTCCAATCCGGTGTATGCCGAGGTGGAGGGAAAAGGCCAGGTCATTTTTCCCGGCGGCGATTCCTGGCTGTACGCTTTGGAACCAACTACCGGCAACCTGATCTGGAAGTTCAACTGCGTGCCGCATCGCCCGGCCCAGGGCATCTCCAATTACATGATCGCCACTCCGGTCGTCCACGAAAACAAGCTGTACATCGGTTTGGGCGTCTATCCCGATCATCCACACCTGACGCGTTTCAGCCATTTCCTGTGCGTGGACGTCACCAAGAAGGGCGATGTTTCGCCCATCGATCTGGATGCCAAGAACCCGAAGAACAAGGACTCGGCCCTGGTGTGGGCCTTCGGCGGGCCGATCAACCCCCGTCCCGCCAAGGGCCGCTTGGTGTACTTCGGCAGCACCATCAGCACCGCCGCCGTCCATGACGGCCTGGCGTGGATCGCCGAGGAGCGCGGTTACCTGCACTGCCTCGACGCCAAGACCGGCCAACGCCACTGGGAACACGACCTCCTCGCCGACATTTGGGGCTCCCCTTTTTGGGTGGAAGGCAAAATCTACCTCGGCTCCGGCGACGGGGAAATGGTCATCTTCGAGCACGGCAAAAACAAGAAGGAACTGGCCAAGGTCAGCATGGAAGAGCGCATCGACGGCACCCCGGTCGTGGCCAACGGCGTCTTGTATGTGATGACGAAGTCGCGCTTGTATGCCATCGCCAAGGGAGGCACGGCGACCGCACCGAAGTAAACGAAATGTTTAGCGGGGAGTGGCGAGCGGCCGGTGTAAACCGGCCGGTTTACACCGGCCGCTCGTCGCTCCCCGCTAAAAAGGGAATCCATGCCAATGCACATGACCGCTGTGTCCGCGCTAGGGTTGGTGCTGGGGTGCGTTCCCAGTGCGCCCGCCGGCGACAAACGACCCGCGGAAAAGACCGCCTGGACCCTGTTCGGCGGCACGCCTGCGCGCAACATGGTCAACCTGGTGGATAAGAACGTTCCCACCGAGTGGAGTGTCGAGGACGGCAAGTTCAAGAACATTAAGTGGGTCGCCACGCTGGGCAACAAGGCCTACGCCGGGCCGATCGTCGCCGGCGGCAAGGTCTTCGTCGGCACCAACAACGCCAACCCGCGTGATGCCAAGATCAAGGACAATAAGAAACTCGTGTTGATGTGCTTCCAGGAGGCGGACGGCAAGTTCCTCTGGCAGGCCGTGCACGACATCCCGGCCGACGGGGCCTTCAAGGACGTCCGCATGCTGGGCCTGTTATCGACGCCGGCAGTGGTCGGAGAGCGCGTCTATTACGTCACCTCCGGCGCCGAGGTCCTGTGCGCCGACGTCCGCGACGGCAAGCCGCTGTGGCAGTACGACATGCGCAAGAAGCTGAACGTGCATCCCTTCCACTGCTCCAACTGCTCGCCGCTGGTGGTGGACGGCCGGGTCTTCGTCGTGACCGGCAACGGCGGCGATGGCGAGGGCGGCGTGCCCGCGCCCAAGGCGCCGAGCTTCATCGCTCTGGATGCGGACCAGGGCACGCTCTTGTGGCAGAGCAACTTGCCGGGCGACAAGATCATCGAAGGCCAGTGGTCCAACCCGTGCTACGCCGTGGTGGACGGCAAACCGCAGGTCATCTTCCCTGGCGGCGATTGCCGGCTGTATGCCTTCGCGCCGGATTCCGGCAAACTCGTGTGGACATTCGACTGCAATCCGGATCGACCGGCGCGCAAAGACGGCATGCGGCCGCCCCGGACCAATTACCTCATCGCCACCCCGGTCGTGCACGAAAGCCGGCTGTACGTGGCCCTCGGCGTGGCGCCCGATCTGGGCATGACGCCGCGCTACAGCTACGTGGTATGCGTTGACGTCACCAAAAAGGGAGACGTCTCGCCGGTCGATTTAAACACCCACAACCCGAAGAACAAGCAATCGGCCCTGGTCTGGGCGTTCGGCGGGCCGGTGAACCCCAAGCCCGCCAAGGGGCGCACCGTCTATTTCCAGAACACGCTCAGCACCTGCGCCGTGCACGAGGGCCTGGTGTACGCCGCCGAGGAGGGCGGCTACCTGCACTGCCTCGACGCCAAGACCGGCCAGCGCCACTGGGAACACGACTTACTCGCTGGCACCTGGGGCTCCCCCTACTGGGTGGACGGCAAGATTTACCTCGGCACCGAGGACGGTGAGATGGTCATCTTCGGGCACGGCAAAAACCAGAAAGTCCTTGGTAAAATCAGCATGGAGGAACGAATGCAGGGCACGCCGGTGGTGGCCGGCGGGGTGTTGTACGTGATGACGCTGTCGAAGCTTTATGCCATCGCCAAGGGGGGGACGGCGACGGTACCGAAATAAACGAAATGTTTAGCGGGGAGCCGAAGGCGACCAACGTAGCGAGCGGTCCCGCAAAACGGGGAATTCATGCCAATGCACCAAATAATCGCCGCGTCCGCGCTAGGGTTGGTGCTGGGGTGCGTTCCCGGTGCGCCCGCCGGGGACAAACGGCCCGCGGAAAAGACCGCCTGGCCCATGTTCGGCGGCACGCCCGCGCGCAACATGGTCAACCTGGTCGATAAGAACATCCTCACCGACTGGTGCGTCGAGGAGGGCAAGTTCAAAAACATCAAGTGGGCGGTCAAGCTCGGCAACAGGGCCTACGCCGGGCCGGTCATTGCCGGCGGCAGGGTCTACGCCGGCACCAATAACTGGCATCCGCGCGATCCCAAGGACAAGAACAAGTTCAAAGCGGTCCTCATGTGCTTCAACGAGGCCGACGGCAGGTTCCTGTGGCAGAATGTCCACGACATACCGGACAACGAGCGGTTCAGCGACGTCCGAAGCATGGGCCTGGTGTCCACGCCGGTGGTGGATAATCGCCGGGTCTATTACGTCACGCCGAGCAGCGAAGTCATTTGCGCCGACGCCGCCAGCGGCAAGATTCTTTGGCGCTACGACATGATGGCCAAGCTGGACGTCAAACCGTCTTTCCCCGGTTGCATTCATTTCCTCTACAGCAGCTGCTCGCCGCTGGCGGCCGGCGACAAGCTATTCCTCGTCACCGGCAATGGCGTCCATTGGGACTCCGCTAAGGTCGAGTCGCCCAAGGCGCCCAGCTTCGTCGCCTTCGACAAGATCAAGGGCACCGTGGCCTGGCACAGCAACCTGCCGGGAAACAACATCATCGAGGTTCAATGGTCCAACCCGGTGTACGCGGTCGTATACCGGCAAGCTGATCTGGAAATGCGACGTGGATCCTGCGCGGCCCAAGGGCAAAAAAGGCGAGAAACTCGCCACCAAAGGCATAGAGCACGCTGTCGCCGCCGGGGAAAATGACCTGCGGCTTACCGGCCATCAAATAATCGGCACGCCGGTCGTGCACGACCGCAAGCTCTATGTCGGCTTGGGCGTCCATCCCGAGCATCCTGCGCCGACCGTGCACCACAGCCACTTCGTGTGCATCGACATCACCAAGCAAGGCGATGTGTCGCCTGTGGATCTACATCGGCACCGTGGCCGGCGAGGTCTTAATCTTCGCACACGGCACCCAGAAGAAAGTCCTTGCTAAAATAGACATGGACCAATCGATCTTGACCACGCCGGTCGTGGCGAACAGTGTAATGTATGTTATGACGCGATCGCACCTTTACGCCATTGCCAACGGCGGCAAGGCCCGAGGGGTGAAATAAGCCATGAGTGTTCCGCGCAAAGATCTCTGGGGAATCGTTTGGGGCAATCCCTATATTGATTCCGGCGACCTCAGCAACGCTCTGGTCCGCCAGGTGGAAGAACCGGCCCTGGATTATCGAACCCGGCTTTTGATCCGCGATAGCGTCAACGCCCTGAAGGAGTATTGGGGATCGACACGCCTGTACGACTGGTTGTACCGCTGTCCGGGCAGAGACAAAATTGAGTCCATTTGCCGGGAAGTTTTTGATGAGATCGGCTTTCCGTCGATCAAGGAGCGCCTCATGGATAAGCTTGACCCTGAGGTCGTGAAAGCCTTGTTTCGTGATGTGGGAACCAGTGTTTGTCGGCCGGTGCGGATTGACGTCGGTGGCGCGATCGCGCTCATCATGCCCGGGCTACTGCGGCGGGATACGGAAGACATCGACGTGGTCAATGAAGTGCCGGCTGAAATCCGCAACCTGGGCACTCAGCTCGATGAGTACCGCAAGCTCTACGGCCTCCATTTCGGCCACGTGCAATCCCATTATTATCCCTCCGGATGGGACAAGCGCTTGCATTTCCTCGATACCTATGGCGACTTGACCGTGTATCTTCTGGATCCCTACGACGTGTTTCTGGGGAAACTGTTCAGCAGGCGCACCAAGGACATGGGCGACCTTCGCGTGCTCCTTCCTCAACTCGACAAGACCGTGTTGGACCAGCGCTTCAAAGAAACCACCGCTTCTATCCTGGCCTCGGAAGAACTGCGCAGGCTCGGTGAAAAAAACTGGTACACTCTCTTCGGAGAAAAACTGCCATCATGAACCTCACCCCGCAACAAGCCCGCGAACAACTCGATGCCCACGTCCGCGACATCGTCGCCTGGCACTTCCATCCCGACACCGGCACGCCGTTCTGGATCGCCAAGGCCAAGGAGATGGGCCTCGATCCGCGCCAGCAGGTCAAGGGCTTCGACGATCTCAGGCTCTTCGGCCTGTTCGAGGACGACTGGCTGCGCGG
>CAZFGM010000514.1:0-5499 GCA_964518515.1 uncultured Alcaligenaceae bacterium
GGGATCGCGACCGCGGCCCATCAGCCCGCCGTAGGCGCCCGGAATCACTCCCCCCGACCAGTGCACCAGCCGCTCGGGCAACGCAATCGCGGGCGGTAAATTGTGGTTGCGCGGCGGCAGGGCGGCGCCGACGATCGACGCCAGCGCCGGCCAATCCGTGCCGCGCGGTTGGCGGTCCCCGCGAAAACTGCCCGCGACGCTACGGCCGGTCAGCATGAAATAGTGCCCCAAGGTATGGCCATTGGTGGGATGCGTCAGCGAGCGGACGATGGCCCAGTGCCGGCTGCGGGCGGCCAGGCCGGGAAGGTGCTCGCTGATTTGCATCCCCGGCGTGCGGGTGGCGATGGGCCGGAACTCGCCGCGCACCTCCGCGGGCGCCTCGGGCTTCAAATCAAAGCTTTCGTGCTGCGCCAGTCCGCCGGAGAGGAAGATATAAATGCAGGATCGGGCCCGCGCGGCCGGGAATTCCGCGGGAGCCGCCGGGCGGGCCGCCCCTAGAGCCGACACATGATTCATCCCCAAACCCAACAGGCCGATGGCCCCGGCCTGGACCGCGGTGCGCCGCGAAATCCGTGGATGCCGCCAAACATGCGCCCGGTTCATGGCCAATCCTCCGCCTGTCGGTCTTGAGCAAACGGACGAGCGAGTCGAAGGAAACAGGTAGGGGGTATTTGTGTAGATAACGGAACCGACTGGCCAAGTCAAGAAAATTCAAACGCAAATGCGGCGTTTTGGGGGCCGATCCGAATATGCGAACTTGGCAGGCCGAGCGGGGTAAGCCGCCGGTGCCGCCGAGGACCGCTGGCGCTTCGCCGAGGTGAAGGAACTCTCGCCTTACTTCCCGCGTTCGCTTTCTACGGTCTTTATTCTCAGCGCGGGGATATTTGAGGGTTCGTAGTGGGGGCTTTAGCCCGTTCATTCCCCGAAAACGGGCTGAAGCCCGCACTACGAACCTGCGGATTTCGGCCTGGTGGCCGGCTCGGCAGAGGTCCCCCCGGGAAGATAGAAACGGAAGGGAGCGGCGGGAGTGGCTCATTTTTCCGTAGCGGGAATCGTCAGGGCTTCCACTACGGCCAGCCTGTTTTCGCCACCATCCTGGCCGCCTAGGGCGTAGATTGTCCGGCCGACCACCGCGGCGCCCAGGAAATAGCGGGGCGTCGGCAGTGGCGGCAGCGCGGACCAGCGGTCGTTCGCGGGGTCGTAACATTCCACGGTATCCAGGACCTTATTCGAGTCATGGCCTCCCAGCACATAGAGTTTGCCATCGAGGACCGCCGCGGCCGCTTGAGAACGGGCGGTTGGCATCGGCGCCTTGGCGGTCCATTTATCGGTCGCCGGGTTATAGACGTAGAGGGCCCCGGTTCTCTGGCCATCGGCTGCCTGCCCTCCGACAACATACAACTTGCCATCGATCACCGCGCCGCTTCGATAATCAAGCTGCAGTGGGGGAGCCGTGCGATTACTCCACTTGCCTGTGTCGGGATCAAAGACGAGGAAGAGTTTGTGCAGACCGTATTCCACGCATTCCAGGTAGTAAAGTTTTCCGGCAATGGCCCCGGCCACGGAATGGCCGCTCGGCTTGGGCAACATCGGGCCGATCTTCCACAGGTTGTCCGCGGGGTTGTAGATCAACAAAGTCTTGGTCAGGCCTGAAGGATGATCGCGCGAGTTAGTGCAGTGTCCTCCTACCAGATAAAGTTTGCCGTTGAGGGCCGTGAAGGCACCCTGGGTCCTGCCCGTGTCCCCGCTTTTAGTCTGGGGGAGAGCCGCCCTCGTTTCCCACCGGTCGAGGCCCGGGTTGTAACGATGCAAGGTATCCAAAAATTTCGTTGCGGAGGCCACGCCCCCCGCCACGTACAGCACCCCGTCCAGAACCTCGGCCATCTGTCCGGAAGCGGCCTCCGGCAGGGGCTTCTTTTTCACCCAAGCAGGCCCGGGCGGCGGGGGAGAAGCGGTCCTCTTGAGCACGAAGTCAGCGAGCAGCACTCCAGAGTAGGCGGCGAATTTTTTGCCGTCCGAATCGAAACGTACCGACGTAATGCCTGGCCCCTTCAAAGTAAACGTTGCGGCGGGGACATCCTTGAAGCTGCCGAGGAGTTCTTCTCCAACCGAGTCTAATTTCTTTCCTTGGGCATCGAAAGCCGCCGCTTTCCATTCGGGGTGTGTTGTGCCACTGGCGGTGGTTGCCAGCAGTTTGGGGCGCGTAAAGCTGAAACTATCGACGGGGGTTGCCAAGGAGATTGTGAACGACAGCGGCTCCGAGGGGCCATTCTGAACAAGGACCGTGGACGGTTCGACATTCTTGTTGACCATCACGCTCACCTGGGTGCCTGCTGTCACTGCGGTGATTTGCACGCCGAATTTGTCCAGGTATTTCGCCAAGGTTTCCCCGCTCACCGCACCTTTCGAGGCATCGAGCCCAGCAAAAGTAATGGTCGCCGAGCCCATCGACTTGTTGACCAAGGCAACCTTCGGCGGCGGCTTGCCCGCCAGCAAGACCCGGACGATCTCCTTGTCGCCTCGTTTGAGGACGAAGCGGTCCGTGCTCAGCGTCAGGCCCGGCTTGCCTCCTTGCAGCTCCAGTTCGTAAGCTCCCGACCGGAGCGTGATTTCTTTGCCGGTTTTCTTGTCGATAATCACCACGGTCTTGCCTTCTTGCTTGACCAGGACCTCCACGTCCGGATCATTGGATTCGACGACCAGGGTCCCGCGATCGGTGACGACATAAAAAACGGCCGCGGCCAGCAGGCCCAGGCCAAGCAAAAGGGCAGCGGCGACGGCGCGAACTTGGAAGCGACGCCGGCGTTTCGATTCTCCGGCCGGCTGTTGCTTCAGGGTCGAGGCCCTGTCCGGTGCGGTTTGCGGTTTCCGCCAGGGGGTGTCCGGCAGCAAGCGGGTCAGCGAAGCGCCGGCCGCGAACGGCCGCAGAGCTTCCGCCACCTCGGCGGGCACCAGCGGGCGCTGGGCGGGATCCTTGGCCAACAGCCGGTCCAACACGCCGGCCAGCGCTGCCGGCACGTCGGGCCGGTGGGTGCGAATCGGCGTCGGCTTCTCCAGCAGATGGGCTTTTTTCTTGCGTTGCATGTCGTATCCCTCAAAAGGCGGTTTTCCCGTCAACAAGTGGTACAGCGTGCAACCCAGGCCATACAGGTCGGCGCGAATGTCCACTTCGTGGGCATTGAGCCACTGCTCGGGGGCCAGGTAATCGGGGGTGCCCATGGTCAGACCCGCGACCGTCGCGGCTTCCCCGAGCACCGGGCCTTCCCGTAACCGGGCCAGACCCAGATCGAGGATTTTCAACACGCCGCTGGTGGTCAGCAGCAAATTGGAGGGTTTCAGATCGCGATGGACCAGGCCGTGTTCGTGGGCATGCTGCAGTCCCAAGGCGGCCTGGCGAATGACTTCACAGGCGTCGGCGACGGACAAAGGACCGTGCTGCTTGACCAGCTTGGCCAGGTCGATGCCCTCCAGGTACTCCATGGCCAGGTAGGGCAAGCCGCCAGCGGTTTCGCCCGCATCGTGGGCCTGGACGATATGGGCATGATTGAGCTGGCCAACGGCCTGCATTTCCTGGTGGAAACGGGCCAGGGCCCAGGGGGAAATCTGGTCGCGCGGCGGCAACAGCTTCAGGGCCATGAGCTTGCCCAGGTGCCGGTGGCGGGCCTTGAATACCGTGCCCATGCCGCCTTCCCCCAGGCAACCCAGGATCTCGTAACCGGGGATGGCGGGGCATAAAGAAATCGGCGCCTGGAAAGGGGGACCCGGGTTTTTGAACGTTTCATAGTCCTGGGGAGTGCTTTCAGGATGCGCCGCCGCCGGCTTCAATAAACCGCACACGCGCTGGACCACGGCCTCGACTTCCGGGTTCTTTTGGCCCACCATGATGTTGCCTTTCAAGGAATGCACCAGGTCCACGAGAGTATCGTGCACTTTCAAGCTGGACAGGGTTTGTAGACAAGGCTCACAATGAACGAGATGTTCGGCCAGGCTGCCGATTTCCGGGTCGGCAAGCTGGCCCTGGACGAAGTCTTGCAAAAGTTTTTGATTGGGACAGGAAAGCATGCTAGATCCTCCCCAAGGTTAATACTGGTCGCGGCCCAATATGAAATTTTCCGATTTAGCCGGCGGGCTTGCCCGCCGAGGGCAATATCCCTTGCTGGTCACTTCCCATCCAGTTTTCTCCACTCTTCAATTTTCTGCAAAGTCGAAACGGCTGCATCGGTACCATTGCCATCGGCAGCATCGCGCACTTTTTGAAGTTCGAGAATGACAGCCCGTTGTTGTTCCGCATCCATCGCGTTCAGCATCCTGCTGTTGCCCAGGACCGAGATAGCCTCAACTCGAACCTTGTTGGCCGGGTCGCGGATCGCTTTCGTAAGAACCGGGATTGCGGACTTCGCCGACGGGCCGTATAATTCGCCCAATGCTTGGACTGCCAATGTGCGCACAGATGGGTTTTTATCTTCGACCAGCCGGATCAACCCAGGCACTGGGTCGCCCTGGTTGTTGTGAAAAAGGGAAAGAGAGTTTCCTATCCACGCCGGCGCCGCCGCCGTGCGAATGTATCCACATTGGTCTTGCAAACCAGCCTCGCAAATCGGCAAAGCGGTGCTTCCCAGGCTGATCAACGCTTCCGAAGCAAGGACAAATGGCGAAAGAGAAGGGGTATCCCAGCCGCTCCAGTGACCTTCTCGGGAAGCTTTTCCTTCCAACTTTTCCCGCTGAGCGTTGTCCAGAAAGACAAAAAAACCCTGAGGATTGCACTTGAACAAGCAGGCCAAAACAGACATGGAAATCCCTTCGCGCACCAATCGGCGGGCCAGGTCGGTGCCGATTTCAGTCCCCGGTATCTGAACCACAACGGGAGGAATCTTGCTGCGGCTTAATACATGATTGAGCGGTTGCAAGTCAGGGAAATGAAACTCACAGTGGACGTCCGCTCGACCGCCTGTGACCATTCGGCCTGTGTCGTATTCTCTGCTATCCGAGATAAACTCCACCTTGAGGATGATCTTTGCGGCTGTTGCTTCAACCTCAGCAACGGAGATGCCAACAAGGCCAAGGACATACTTGAGATCGTTCTCTACGTCTGAAGAGACCTGCTTCAGATACTTCGTATCTCCCTTCACTTCGGTTTTGATCGAAACCTTAGACAGGCCTGCCATCGCCTTGTGGGCGGCTTGATTGCCATCCAGGGCTTTGTCGAACACTACCTGTCTTTGTTTGGGCGGAAGGTCTTCCAGGCGATGAGCTTCCTGACTAGGTTCGGTCCTCTCTTTGCCACAGCCGGCCAATAAGAGCGTGCCGACCAGGAGAGAGACCGATCTCTGTTTCACAGGCATGGAAAACTCCTTTGGTTTAATGCTCCGCCTCGCCCGGCCTAACCGAATTTAGCCGGCGGGCTTGCCCGCCGAGGGCAATATCCCTTGCTGGTATTCAAACACTCGGCGAGCAAGCTCGCCGGCTAGTGCGCCTGTGATGTCGTTGTATCCGCGAGGT
>CAZFGM010000515.1:0-5492 GCA_964518515.1 uncultured Alcaligenaceae bacterium
AAGGAACCCAGGTAGGGGCGGGCGGGTCACTTCAACCAGTTATGTACTGTAAAACCCACGAGAAACAACGCAAGAAAAATGAGGAAACCGGTTGGCCCAGGAATAGCGGGCGGCAGGCGTTGCCTTGGGTCGGTCGGCAATATTCGCAACAAGCCAGATTTAGCTGAAGATCCAATAACCATGCCTCTCCGTGACGACCGAACCAGTCGAGGACTTGAGAACCTGTAGGGCTGCGCGAACTCGATGTTGCCATTCCGGGCCTTGGTTTCCCTCGGTACAAATTTCCATGCAGCGAACATGGTCATCACAAAGCTGGGGAAAGCGCGCCTGGACCTCTCGGAAAACATCCTGGAGGCGATGCTCACCCCTGGGCATGAAGTTGAAGCGTGAATTCGTTAGCTGCGTGTAAAGTTCGGCAAGTTCATCTGCGGCCCTCCCGCGGCGTTCGCGGGCTTGCACCTCTGGATCGTCAAGCGGCATGCCGCCGACGGGGTCAACAAACTCGACAAGATCGGAGTTCGATGAAGTTGACGGGTCATGACTTGCACTGGCTTGATTGGCTTTCATGGACAGACCTCTTGTTTTTCAGATCATATCACTTGCAGTCGTGTATCGGCGACCCATTGGCCACTGCAGTACAATTCTACCAGGAAAGTGCCGGCGTTGGGAAACCTTACGCCTTGAAACGTAAGGGCAAGTTCAATGGTCTTGTCCCGGTCAGGGAAATTCAGCACATTCGTTCGCGATACATGGATGAGCTTGTGTGTCGAAGCATCACAAATCTCAAGGTAAAAGGGGATCGGTCCAAGACCCTGGACAAGTCTTGCGTAAACGACAAAGTGTTTTTGCACGTAAGGAAAGACCCGGGCATTGATGGTATTGAAGATTCCAATGAGGTCCGTCTTGCCCCCTGGGTAACCAATCGAGCCGTCCACCAAGTAAAGACTCGACGCGACAGGCACAATGGTCGCCGGTGACATTCCTTCGCTTCCGTAGGAAAAGGAACCCAGGTAGGGGCGGGCGGGTCACTTCAACCAGTTATATACTGTAAAGCCCAGGAGAAACAAAGCAAGAAAAATGAGGAAGCCGGTCGCCCAGGAATACGGGTTGGCGGGAGGCTTGGCGCCGATTTCTTTGGCGTGCTGGCGTTCTTTGTTCCTCTGGTGGGCCTTGTAGCCGGTAACGCCGGCGCCGGCGCTGGAAAAACCGGCCGCGATCAGGTTGCAGCAGGCTTCGGCGAGTCCCGAAGCGAGGATTTCCAGGATGACTTCCATAAAGCAAAGAGTCCATTCGCTGGCGCCTTCCCAACCATTTAAGCTTCTGCCGCCGCTTCGAATACGTCCTGGCAAGAAAACTGAAACCCAGGCAATAGATCAGTCTCGTAAATTTCCCCCGGACGAAGAATGCGCTCCTCCCACTTGCCGCGAACACGGCGCAGGATGGTCACCTGCTGTTTGTCGGCATCCACGATCCAGTATTCCTTGACGCCGCGGGTCAGGTATTCTTGCCGTTTCTCGATATAATCGCGCTTGCGCGAGCTGCGCGAAACGACCTCGATGGCAAGGTCGGCAATCCACTTCCGCCACATTTTCCTGCCCTCCCGGATGGGCGGCGGTTTTTTGAAAATCGACAGGTCCGGATGCCGTTCGCTTTCCCACTGGGGAATGAGAATCTTGCAGTCGGAGCCCGCCAGGATTTCATAAATCTCCTCCGGATGGCCTTCCTGGTAAATCACCAGGGGGTTTCGGATGGCATTGACCTGGCGCAAGTGCTTCAAGCCGGGAACATCGGACACGACGATCACCCCCCGTCCGAGCTCGTAGAGGTAGCCTTCCTGGACCTGGATCGGCTCGAACTCTTTGAGCGACATCCGCCGGCCATGATCCTGCGGGCCAATTTTTTGCTTGGTTTTGAGCATGGTTGATCGATGGTTTACCATTTTCCCAGCCTTTGACACTTTACCTGTTCTGTGCTGCTTCGAATACGTCCTGGCAAGAAAACTGAAAGCCAGGCAACAGGTCGGTTTCGTAAATGTCTCCCGGACGAAGAAGGCGCTCCTCCCACTTGCCGCGAACCCGGCGCAGGATGGTCACCTGCTGTTTGTCGGCATCCACGATCCAGTATTCCTTGACGCCGCGGGTCAGGTATTCTTGCCGTTTCTCGAAAAAATCGCGCTTGCGCGAGCTGCGACTTACAACTTCGATGGCAATGTCGGCAATCCACTTCCGCCACATTTTCCTGCCTTCCCGGATCGGCGGCGGCTTCTTGAATACCGACAGATCCGGATGCCGTTCGCTTTCCCACTGGGGAATAAGGATCTTGCAGTCGGAGCCACCCAGGATCATATGGATTTCTTCGGGGTGATTGGCCTTGTAAATCACCAGGGGATCGCGAATGGCGGTCACCTGGCACGCATGCGAATAGTTCGGAACATCGGACACGACGATCACCCCCCGTCCGAGTTCGTAGAGGTAGCCTTCCTGGACCTTGATCGGCTCGAATTCGCGCAGCGACATGCGCCGTCCGTGATCCCGCGGGCCGATTTTTCGAACCGTCTTGATCCCCGCCGTCATCGGTCACCTTTTCTTGGAAGGTCAAAGGCCCACTGCCGCGAACGGGTATACACGTCAGCCAGGATGCCATTGTACCCGTGGCGTCGCTCCTCGATCGAGCATCTGCCACATTCTCATGGCTTTCTTCCTATTCTACACCGGTCGCGGTTAATAACCGTACGTGATTCCACAGCAGGCGGTTGTAGCCGCATTCGCCAGAATGCGGGCCAGCCGAAACCAACCCCATTCTGGCGAGTGCGCCTACAACATATTCACGCCATTTACTTTTTCCCTTGGGCCAAAGTCCGCGCCACCTCCGCCGCCGGCAGGGTGTTAAACACGTCCTTCTTCTCCAGCCAGCCGCGGCGGGCCACGCACACGCCGAAAACGGTGTTGGCGATCTCGCTCGTGGCGTGGGCGTCCGGATTGATCACCAGCTTGACGCCCAAGGCCTTGGCCCGCTTGCAGTGAATCCAGTCCAGGTCCAGGCGATAGGGACTGCCGTTGATCTCGATCATGGTGCCGTGCTCGGCGGCGGCGACGAGGACCGCGTCGAGGTCCACTTTATAGGCGTCGCGGCGCAGCAGCAGCCGGCCGGTGGCGTGGCCCAGCATGGTCACCTGCGGATGGCGGATCGCCTTGATAATCCGCGCCGTCATCTCCTCCTGCGATTGATTGAAATGGCTGTGCACGCTGGCCACGACGTAATCGAAGCTGGCCAGCAGCCGGTCGGTGAAATCCATTTTGCCGTCGGCGAGGATGTCGCACTCGATTCCTTTGAAGAGGCGGATGCCTTTCAACTTTTGGTTGAGGGCGTCGATATCCTGCTGTTGTTTTTTGACGCGCTCGGGGGACATGCCGTTGGCGACGCGGGAAGATTGGGAGTGGTCGGCGATACCTAAATATTTGTACCCTAGTTGTTGGGCGGCGTCGGCCATCTGCTCGAGGCTGGCGCCGCCATCGCTCCACGTTGTATGGCAGTGGAAGGTGCCCTGCAAATCGCCGGCCTCGATCAACTCGGGCAGGGCGTGGCGGGCGGCGGCGTCGATCTCGCCGGTCTGCTCGCGCATCTCCGGGGGAATGTAATCCAGATCGAGAGCCTTGTAGATGTCGGGTTCATCCCTGCAGGGAACGGTTTTCTTCGGGCCGGCCAACTCGTACTCGTTGAGCTTGAGGCCGTACTGAATGGCCCGCTGCCGCAGAGCGACGTTGTGCTCCTTGCTGCCGGTGAAGTAGTTGAGGGCGAAGGGGAACTGCTCGGCGGTGACGACGCGCAGGTCGGCCTGAACCAGCATGCGCTGGTGATCTTCGGTGACGGCGACCAGGACGCTGGACTTGGTCTCGCCCTGGCCGACGATCTGCGTGACCGGCGGCAGCTTGACGAAGGCGGCCATGATGGCCGCCGGTTTCGCCGCACTGATGAGGATATCGATATCGCGAATGGTTTCCTTGCGCCGGCGGACGCTGCCGCACACTTCCATCCGCTCGATGGCGGTCTTTTTGCGCAGGCCTTCCATCAATTCCATGGCGATGGCCAGGGCCTGATCCAGGCGGATGCGTTGGCCGATCTGCCCGAGAAAGGCCAGCCCTTCGAGAATCTTCTGCTGCGTCTTGGCGCCGAAGCCCTTCAGGTCGGCCACCTTGCCCGCTTCGCAGGCCGCCTTGAGCTTGTCCAGATCGTCGATGCCAAGCTCGTCGTGCATCGCCTTGACCTTTTTGGGCCCAATGCCCGGCAAGCGCAGCATTGCCAGCAGGCCGGGCGGGGTTTGCGCTTTCAGGTCCTCGTAGAACGGCAAATGATCGGTCGTGACGAGGAGCGTGATCTTTTCCTTGAGGGTCTCGCCGATGCCGGGAATCTCGTTGAGTTTGCCCGCGGCGACAACGTCGGCGAGATTGGTTTCGAGCTGGGCGATGGCCCGCGCCGCCTGCGTGTAGGCCCGGCAGCGAAACGGGTTCTCGCCCTGCAGTTCCAGCAGGGTGCCGATTTCATCGAGGATGTCGGCGACTTGTTCTTTGTCCATGGTTGGTGTCCGTGGTCCGTAGTCCGTTGTCCGTTGTCAAAGTACCGCGCGGAATTCTTTTCCACCAAACAAAAAACCCGCAGGCTGGAAAACGGCCTGCGGGCTTGATCCCTTGACCCATCGGACATTGTCAACGTGGGAACGCCAGGCTATGCTAAATACGGCAACGAGTTTGCGGAGCGACGACATGGCGCGTGCCAGAGAACAGCGAAACGGGCGGCTCGACGAGGCCATGCGCAGCCTGTTTCAGGCTCAGGCAACGCTGGTTGAGTCGCAAGCGACATTCCAGGCACAAATGGTGGCGAATCAGGCACAGATGGTGGCGAATCAAGCCACCTTCCAGGCGCATATCGCCAAGACCAATCGCCAGATCGCCGAGACCAATCGATACCTTGCCCAAATGGAGCGGATCAACTCCGAGCGTTTTGCACGAATTGAAGCCATCCTCCTGGAGCACAGCCGCATCCTTGCCGAGCACAGCCGCATCCTTCAAGCACTTCCAGACGTTATCTGGGATAGAATGGGTTTCAAGATGCCGGAGCGGCCCAAATGAGTTGATGGGTTTGTCGCTTTTTCCACAAAATCCCGCAGGCTCGAAGACCGCCTGCGGGCTTGAAACTGGGACATTGTTAACGTGGCCAAGTCCCGCTAGGGTAAAGGCGGCAGAAATTATTTCGGGAGCGATGACATGGCGCGTGCCAGAGAGCAACGAAACGGACGGCTGGAAGACGCCTTGCGCAATCTGGTTCAGGCCCAGGCAGCGCTGGTTGCCAATCAAGCGGCATCCCAGGAAAGGCAAGCGGCCTCCCAGGAAAGGCAAGCGGCCTCCCAGGAAAGGCAAGCGGAATTCCAGGCCAGGGTTGATGTCAAACAAGCGGAATTCCAGGAGAGGCAAGCGGCCAAACAAGCGGAATTCCAG
>CAZFGM010000516.1:0-5479 GCA_964518515.1 uncultured Alcaligenaceae bacterium
GGGAAAACGGCATTTCGGAGAGGTGGCTGAGCGGCCGAAAGCGCCGGTTTGCTAACCCTTTTGTCGCTTTTTCCGCATACCCGCAAAAACGCAAGAAAACCGCATAAAAACCAGGGTTTTCGCACTTCCCGGCGAACTTCCAAAACGTCCCAAAACGTCCCAAACGCGCCCTTCGGGTAGTAATTACTACCCGCAAAAAAACGGCAACCCAGGGGAAGGAACCCCCCGAAACCTACCCGCAAACAAGCCAGAACGGGGCCAGGACGGGCCGGGCAGGTCACTAGGGGGTATACGGGGCTTCCTCGATTTCTTCGTTCTCCGGGCCTTCGGTGACGGTGCTTTCGGTGCCGTCGCTGTGGGCGATGGTGAACCGGCGCGGTCGCGGGGTTCCCTGGGGCTGCTGGGCCTGGGCCAGCGCGCCCAGGACCTCGGTAAGAATTTCTTCCTTCAAGGCGGCGAGCCGGGCCTTGAAAAACTTGCCGATGGCCCGCACGGTGATCTCGGTCTGTTGTTTGGCAAGGGCCAAAATCTCCGCCTTCATTTTCGCCAGGCGGGACTGGTTGAAGTCATCCACAACCCGCACGCTTTTTTTGTTCGTGGTCAGGGCTTCGGCCCGCAGTTTTTCCGCCAGGCCGTTCATGCGCTCGCCGATCATTTGATTAATCGCGCCGGCCACAGCCAAGGGGTCGTCGCCAAGGATTTTATTCAGCGTCGTTTCCTTTCTCTTGCCGGGTGAACCGGTCGGCCAGGTCGTTGAGGGATTGGGTGAAGTCCCGCGCCGCCGCTATGCACCGGTCCAGGCCGGCCAGCCAAGGCGCAAGGTGAAGGGCGACGTTCGGCGGCTCGCCTCAGGGCGTCCATCTCGGCCAGAAGCGCGTTGAAACGGCGGCCAACGGCATCGACAATGGCCTGGGGATCGGTCATGGGGAACCTCGGATCAAAAAGGGGAGCGGTGCCGCAACTTCACCGCGCGGGGAAGCGACAACTGAAAACTTCCCGGACTTAAAAAACGGCCCGCTCCCCCTTGCTCGAAAAAGGGGCGGCACGGCGCGGCGGGATCGAGTGCCGGCCGTGCCGGGGCCAGAAAGCCGCGCGCCGATGGACAACGGCGCCCCTTAACAACGGAGTGACAGTGGTGTCAATAACCAGCGGACCCGCCAAAGCTCGCTCAGGGAATTGACCGTCGGGCGGTGGCCCTCTTCGGCGTCGGCCATGCCGACGTGGGGATCGACGTGGGCGTTCAGGCCCAGGCGACGGCGGTTCCTCTCGCCGTCCGTTTCCTCCTCCTCGTCCTCGTCGTCATCCTCATCATCCGAATACATGCCGCCCCGGTTTTTCACTTCGTCCAGGTCGCGGGCTATTTCATATTCCGGTTCCCTCTCCGGCTTAGGGTCCGAACGCCCGCCGCAGGTGCAGTTGGCGGCGGGCTGCCCGCAGCAAGAGCGGACGGCTTGGTTCACTACTAATTGAGACATATTCTATCCCTTTCTAAAAAAAGAGTGACGGTTCCTAAATGTCGATTGCGTTGATCTCGGCGGCGAGCTGGGCTTGCTGCTCCTGCTGGGCCTGCAAGGCAGCGGCCTGGCGCGCCCTTTCTTCGGCGGCCCGCCGCGCTTCGGGCAGGGCGTCGCGCTCGGCTTGCAAAGCGGCCAGCCTTTCGCGCAGGGCCACGACGCGGGCCTTGCCCTGGGTCAGCTTTTCGGCCGCGCCGGGAGCGCCGCGCCCGTCCTTGATCCATTGGAGTATGGCAGTTTTGTACTCCATGAAATCCTTTTCTTCTTTTTCGATTTTTTTTCGGACGAATTGCATTTGCACGTCCAGGCGGGCCGGACCGTTGGCCGGCTCGTGCAGCTGCACGCCCAAGCCGTCGGCAGTCACGACGGCGCCGTCCTGGAAAATGTATTTCGGATGCACATTGCCAACATGGACATTGACAAACTCGCCGTGGCGGGCGGCGAAATCGCCGGGGATGGGAATTTCGATCATCGTGTGATCCTCCAAAAAAAGTTACCGGCGGCGAAGCAAACCCAGGTGCCAGGGACCGGGCAGCGCTTCCAAGGCGGCCAACTCGCGCTGGTTTTCCTCGAAGCGCAGGGCCGCGAGGCGGCGGGCGCGCTCAAAACTTGTCTCGCCCTCTTCTTGTGGGATTGAATCGCCGCAGTAGGCCGTGACCGTGAATTTTTTCTTGGACGCAATTTCCGCCGCCGCCAACAGCGCCAGTTGGAAAGTGGTCCCCAGGTCGCCGTGGCCGGTTTCGTCGCGCGGGGATTCCAAGCGGAAGCCGTAGCTTTTTTCCAGCACGCGCATCCTTTGCAAGTCGCGCCTCAGGTTGGGGTCGTCATAGAGGGCAACCCGCCTGTCGTTGAACCCTTCGATCAAGGTCGTGGCCATCGCTTGCAGGTTTTTGGCGGTCGGGGTCACTTCCACCATCGGCAACCCCTCGCGCCTGTGCTTGCCGAACTTGGTTTCGCCGGCCAGCTTGCCCATGCCGGCGCTCTGCAACCGGCTTGCCATGTGCATCGCCTGCCAGGGGTCGAAGTTGATTTGCTTGAAACCGAAGCGGTCGTGCAGGTCCGCGATTGCATCCTCCACTTCCTGCAAGTTTATCTTTTGCCCCTTGCCGGGCCGCCAAACTTTGGTGTGCGCCAAGCGGATAGCGCCGTGGCCCGCGTGCCCGCGGCGAACGCCAAGGACGCAAACCGCCGACGCATCGCGCGACACCCCCAGGTCAATCCCGGCCACGAAGTCCAGTCCGGGAATGGCCTGGTAGAGAGGGCGAAGCTCTGGAACGAACGCGGCCCGGATCGTGGCTTCGTCAAGGGCGTCGCCGCCGGCCGCGCTCCAAAGGTTCAACCAAAGCCGATCAAAGGCCATGCCTGGGAGCAAGCGGCGCTGCTCGTCAAGGTTGGCTTGGGAAATCCAGCTGGCAACCGGGCCTTCCAAGCGGGAGAAATACCACGCCGGATCGGCGCGGATGCTCTCCCGCAAGCCCCACTGCCAACTGTCGGCAAAGCCCGCGTTGCCGATGCACAGCAAGAGGCAGTTGCCGCGCTTGGCCGACGCCGACAGGATGGAGTCGAACAGGTCGCGCTTGGGCCAGATCGTCACTTCGTCGCAAACCGCTAAGTCGATCAGTAGGCCGTAACTACTCGCAACATCGGAAGCCATTATTTCCATCGCGCTTCCGGTGTGCCGGTTGACGATCCGCCATTGCTGCACCTCGATAACCTTGCTCAGCCAAGGGTTGAGGGATACCAGCCGGGCAACGTGGTCGCGGTCGAGGGCGGCCTGGTCGCGGTCAACCGCGCAGACAACCCCGCTCAGCTGCCGGCGGGAAGCGAACAAGGCCCAGGTTGCCGACACCATCACGTCACTACTTTTCGCGTGGCCCCTTGGGCGCTCAAGCCAGGCCCGCAAGGGGCAAGCGCCTTCCGCTTCCTGCCCCGCCGCCTTTTTCCAACCTGGGTCCAAGGCAAGGAAGTCGCGGGCCTGCCAACCGTTCATCACTTCGCCCAGGGGACGCGGGTCGGCGTCCGTGCCGATCAACAGGGCTTGCCGGAATTGTGCCGGGTCGTTTTGCAGACTTAAAAGGTCCATTATTTCCCCCTTCGCAAAGCCGCGTTGTCCTTGGCATAGGTTGCGCTTGTCAGCCGCAGGTTGGCCACGAAAGCCTTGCCCCGTGCTCTGGCCTTCGCTCTGGCCTTGGCCAACCGGGCTTGCCGGCTGACGGCCAACTTTTTGAATCCCGCGTTGAGCGCGGCGCGGCGCGTTGCGTCTATGCGTTGCTTCTTCATCACTTGTCCCCCGTGCCACCGCTGCCGTCGGCGTGGCCGTTGCCGGCAATCACCTTGGGCCGGCTGTAGAGCGCGTCGATCAAATCGGCGGATCGGTCGCGGTCCAGTTCTAACCGCTCCACGGCCCGGTTCCGTGCGGCCCGCGCCTTCATTATTTGTTCGCTGCACCGGGCCACGTCACCGACGGTCATCTTGTCCAGCCGGGTCCGCAAGAGCCAGCGGCAAACAGCGGCATGGACTTCCGCCCCGGTCGCCTCGTCAATCAAGTGGGCGTCCGTGGCGCCGATCTCGCCCTTTGCTTCCAGGACTAGGCTTTCAAGCCCACGGCGATACTTGCGGGCCATCTGGGTTTGCCTCCGCATCGTCTTGGGCAATTCCCCCAGGGTCAGCCGGGTCATGCTGCCGCCGTTCTTGACCGCGTTCAGGTTGGCCGGCCTGGGGCCGCTTCGTCCGGGTTTTCCTGCCATTTTCGGGCCGTCCTAGGGAGTAACTACCGAGGGCGTACCTATCTGCGGGTCAGGTTTTGTGGTCGAAATACTACCGCAAAGTAGTAAACATTTCCGAAAACCCTTGTTTTTCCTAGGGAATTTTGCATTTCGCGCCGGTTATATTAACCGTTAGCCTGCCGTTTCGTCCCGCCCGGCCTTGCGGTTGCCCTGGGCGAAGCGCGGGGACGCGAAGCGCGGGGACGACGCGGGGACACCCTTGCATTTCCTTCCGCCGCCGCGACAATAGCGGCCAGGGGAAAGGAGCACCTTTCATGTTTGCTTCGGTTGCCTGTCCGTCATGCGGCAAACCCGCCGCGAGTTATGCCGCCAATTGCCCGCATTGCAAGCGGCCCATGAAAGCGGAGCCAAAACCCGTTGAGCCTTCCATCGAGCCAGAGCCATCTAAATCCATTGAGCCAGTCGAAACCATCGTTTCCGCTCCCATAGTCCATCGTGCTGGCCCCCAGCGCCCTCGCGCTATTACCTTCCCTGGTAGCCGCCAGCCTATGGCTCTCACTGGTTTTGCCCCCGGTGCGAGGGACCGACGCCCTGCCTATCCGTGCGGCCGCCCTTGAACGATAAGCCGATCAAGTTCCGCTGCCATCGCTGCCATTGGTGGGGCGACGAGCATGACTTGCTCATTCGTGGACGGCGTGACAGACTATGGCGACCGGCTTAACCGGCTCCGGGAGTTGGAGGAGCGCTACCAATCCTATATTCGCCCAGCGGGGAGTTCCAAGCGGACGAGGCAACGATGACCGAGGAGGAAATCAGGAATGGAGTTGCATTAGCGGGGCACAGGCTGGAACAAAAAACTACTGCATGACGCGCATTTTGCATTTTGTGCAGACCCGATATGGCTCCTGGCAAATTAAGGCTGAGAAAAAGCAAAGCGACATCGCTCCGAGACCGCTTACGAGGACGAGGGCGGGATCGATGGGGGGTGGGCTGAGCAGGATCAAGGCAAGGATAGCTGCGGCAGCGTTAAGCACGAACAGCAGCGTCAGCGCCCTGCCGATCTGTGAGACCCGAAAACGTTCCCCTGAAAGTGTGCCGGGGGCATGGCAGAAGGGGCATCGGGCGTTTCGGCGCTTTAATTTCCTGGAAAGTTTTTGAGCAGGTTTGGGAATTTGGCCTTCGCCGCAGCGCCTGGCCGACATAGCGCCAGGGGACCGAGTAGTCGTTTTGCCCGTAGCA
>CAZFGM010000517.1:0-2303 GCA_964518515.1 uncultured Alcaligenaceae bacterium
AAACCACCGCAGGCTAAAGCCTGCGGCTACAGTGGCTTGTGGAAGTAAGTTTAGGAGTGAAATTGTCCTCCCCCTCCACGTGCCGGTTGTCCTCACGCGGATTGTGAGGACTACCCTCCAGGACAAGCCTGCCATGAAGCGCGTCCTCGTGATCGAGTACTCGCAATCGGGGGACGTGACCAGGGTGGCCGACGCTTTCACCAGGCCCCTGATCGGCCCCGGCGTCCAGGTCCGCCGGGAGCGCCTCCGGCCGGTCCAGGCCTACCCCTATCCCTGGGGCAGCCTGTGGCGCCTGTTCCGGATCTTCCCGGAGTGCCACCTTCCTGGGCCCGAAGGGGTTTTCCCGCCGACGCTGGGGCCCGAGGAGCGCTTCGACCTGGTGATCCTGGCCTATCAGGTCTGGCACCTGGCCCCGTCCATTCCGGTGCAGGCGTTCCTCCGCTCCGACCACGCCCGGGTGCTCAAGGACACGCCGGTGATCACCCTCTGCGTCAGCCGCAACATGTGGCACTCGGCCTCCGAGACGATGAAACGGCTGCTGGGCGAGGCCGGAGCGGTCCACCTCGACAACGTCGTGGTCACCCACCCGGGGCCGCCCTTCGCGACGTTCGTATCGGTGCCTCGGGCACTCTTGTACGGTAAACGGGACCGGCTCTGGGGGATCTTCCCTTCTGCCGAGCTGAGCCAGCGCGACCTGGACCGGGCCCAGCGCCTCGGCGCCGCCCTCGCCGCCTGTCTGGACAACCTTCGACCGCCCTATGGGCCCCTGCTGCGCGGATTGGAGGCGGTCCCGGTCCAGCTCCGCTACATCGTGCCCGAGCTGCTTGGCTGGCACCTGTACCGCGCCGGTGCCCGCCTGGTGACCCGGGCCGGCCCGCCGGGCAGGTTCGTCCGCGAGCTGGCGATCTTCGTGTGCCTGGCTCTGCTGCCGGTGATGGTCCTGTGCGGCATCCCGGTCTGCTTCGTCGTCGTCCTGTTGCTCTACCCGTGGTTGCGCGGCAGGATTAGCCGCTACGCCCGGCGCCTGGCGGAGCCCTCGGGCTGAATCCCCGCACGCTGCTGCCACCGGCAGGTAGGTGCCGCGAGCCGAGCGGCACAGTGTCTGGCTCGGCTCGCCTGACCTACTACTGCTGGAGCAAGAGTGCGCAGGACAAGCGAGGTCATCATGAAGGTGCTGGTCACCGGGGGGACGGGCTTCATCGGAAGTCACCTTATCGATCGACTTATCGCGGACAACCACTCCGTCCGCTGCGTCGTGCGGCGGACGAGCGACCGCCGCTGGCTGGCGGGCAAGCCGCTGGACCTGATCCCGTGTGATCGGGTCTGGGACCCCGGCGTGGCCCGGGAGGCGGTCCGCGGCGTCGAGGTAGTCTTCCACCTGCTGGGGACCCTGACCGCCCCGAACCTCGAAGCGTTTCGCCAGGTCAACGTCCGGCCCGTGCGGATGTTCCTGGATGCTTGCCTGGAGCAGGGCAGGGTGCGGCGCTTCGTGCTCGTAGGCAGCCAGGGAGCCGCCGGGCCGACCTCCCATCCCGACGTCCGGCTGGCTGAAACCGACCCCTGCCGACCCGTCTCCGCCTACGGCCGCAGTAAACTCGAAGCCGAACTGGTGACCCGAGAGTATCAGGGCCGCGTCCCGTACACGATCCTCCGCCTGTCGGCGGTCTACGGGCCGCGCGACGCGAGTGTCCTGACAATCTTCAAGTCGGCCTACCGGTGGGGGATGGTGCCGCAGGTCGGGCGCCAGTCCAAGTCACTGAGCCTAGCCCATGTTCGCGACGTCGCTCGGGGGATCTGGCTCGCCTCGGCCGCCGGCAAGGCCGTGGATCAGACCTATTTCCTGTCCAGCGAGGAGATCTACTCTTTTGAAGACCTACGCGCCGCCCTCGAAGCGGCCATGAACCGGCCCGTTAAGGTCCGAGTCGTGCCCGTGCCCGTCGTGCAGGCGCTGATGCTCTACGCGGATTTCCTGTCGAAGGTGTTCGGTAAGAACATTCTCCTGGACCGCGACCGCCTCACGACGCTGTCCTACCCGCACTGGGTTTGCGACGTCTCGAAAGCGCGGGCGGACCTGGGCTACCGCCAGACCGTCGCGCTGAAGGACGGCTTCCGCGAAACCTTCGAGTGGTACCGCAAGCAAGGGTGGTTGTAGACGACCGGCTTCTCACGGGCTGGCTGCGGCCAGCAACGCCGTCGCTACGAACACACTCGAGGCCATGAACACCGCCGGCACATAGACGTTTTTGCAATACGCGAACGCGATCCCGGAGAGGATCGCCCCGCTGAACGCCTCAATGCCGTAA
>CAZFGM010000517.1:2403-5476 GCA_964518515.1 uncultured Alcaligenaceae bacterium
ATACGCGAACGCGATCCCGGAGAGGATCGCCCCGCTGAACGCCTCAATGCCGTAAACCAGGTCGAACGTTCCGCTCATGAAACAGTGAGTCCAGCCGAACACGGCGGCCTGAAGGAACAGCCCGGCCGCCAGCCAACCCGCCCGGCCCAGCGGTTCCTGAATGACGCCGAAGAACAGAATCCCCGGCACAAGGACCGCGGCGTAGCAACCGCACAGAAAGCCGGCCCAGGTGAGGATCAATTCCGCCGAAGAACCTCTTTTGAGAAACGGCACGAATTCCTGCTCGTAAAGTTGCCCACTTCCCAGGCCCGTGGTCCGATACAACTGGTACCTCAGCAAGCCGGACAGGGCCCCCGCCGCGAACAGGAGCCAAACCCACCTTGCGCCGCCGAGGTTGTCCAGGCCCAGCCTCCCCAGGACTCCCCCGGACGATTTGGCGGTGTGGCCGAGCGCCGCGGCAGCCACGATCGAGACGACGTGAAGGGGCAGGCGGTGCGTTCCCATGTCCTCGCCCAACCCGCAGACGCCGCCGGCCACGAGCAGCGCACAAACGACAGAGCAGCACAGGGGACCGAACTCTCCTTTGAAGGTGAACACCACTACTCTGTCACCAGGTGACGCCATACCGGTAATCTAACGGACCGAGCACCGCCGTCAACAGAAGCCGGAAATGACAAGATGAATGAATGACAGGATGACACGAAAAGCTATTCTTTTGTTATCTTGTCATTGGCGCGTCACCGGTTAGATACCAAGATCCCACAACAAGACCCGGCCGTGGCCGCCGGTCGCCAGGACCTTGCCGTCGGGGCTGAAACAACCGGCACTCGGGAATCCCTGCGGCGCGATTAGAGTTTCTCGGATGGCGCCTGCGGCCACGTCGATCAAGTGAATGCGCGCTTGGGGAACGTCGCGGGCATCGGGGTCGTTGCCGTGCCTTAACCACGGCGACCCACTTGCCGTTCGGGCTAAACACCGGCTCGCGGACCACAAGCCAATGTCCTTTGGGCTCGTTTTCCAGGAGGACGGTTTGCGGTGGGCGCTTGTCGGCGATGGAGAAGAGATAGAGTTTTTTCGGAGCGGGTTTTCGTTCCTTGTGTGGCGGGCGCCAGGTAACGGCGGCGAGCGTGCGGCCGTCCGACGTGAAACGAATGCCTGAGAAAGTTGCATCTTTCTCGCGGGCCAGTTCGGCGACTTCGCGCCCCGTTGCGGCTTCCAACAACTTCAGCCGGCTCTCCTCATGCTCCCTCTTCTTGGGCTCGGGGAACACGCCAGCGGTTGCGGTTGCCATGGGTAGCTCCTTTCCTTTCGGGGAATGTTGCATGGGGAGAAAGTAGGGCGGTAAAACCGAAAAAATTCGTTGCACCCTGGGGGGGGTGCAATGAATGCAACGAATTTGGTTACGGCAATCTCTAATATGCTAACGAATTCCCGGGGCAATGGATGCGGCTAACCAGGTTTTCGCAAATTCGTTGCACCGGTCATGCAACGAATCGAGGGAATTCCCGATAGGCCATTCGCCAACCAGTTCGGATCGAACTTGCGTGAGAGTGTGGGAATGCGAAAGCGCAGGCACGCGCTCCGCCCTTCGAAAAAACTTGCCCTCGCCTTCTTTTTCCGCAAAGGCTTTGGGGCGTTCGGCGCGGCCGGGCTCGTTGTTCGAAATCAAAGCGCCGCTTTAACCCTGCAGAGCTTGGGCGACTTGCCCGGCCCGCTGAATCATTCCCGGAAATTTATTTTGTTCTGCAACCTTGTTGTGCCTGTAATAGATTAAAGCGCCTTGAAAAACTTCAACCGTCGCCTCGGTCTCCAGGATCAATTCAGCTACCTGTGAAGAAAAACACGCTATTATTTCTTCCGCCTCGTCGCCACACAAGGTGAAGGATTTATTGAATTGCGGATAATCCGGCAGTTCGATGGTTTGGGCCCCCAAAAACTTCGAGATTTTCGTTAGCCAGGTGGTTGGGCCAACCCGGAACTCGGGAAGGTCTTCGTCCAGATCAAAAACAACAACGACGGTTTGACGGTTGCGTTTGAAAGCGGTGGGTGTAAGGCCCGTTTTGTATACCGTGCCATAGTCCAGCAAGGCGACTCTTTTCCCCGAGTGCTCTCCGATACAACAATTTTTTCCGCCACTTTGGTCGGCGTCGGCAAACATCCGGCACGAATCGAGCAGGGCCATAATTTTTTTATCCGGTTTTTCGGAAAAAACAAAACCCATGGCGTCGGCTTGTTTCGCGACCGCCAGAGAATTCCGGTATTCCGCCCGATCACTTCCCATGAGAAACCAACCCGCGAAGGCAATAATCGGCAGGGCCACCGCGGCGATGCCAAAAGCCTGGCTGACCGTGAATTCGTCCGTTCTTTGGGGTTTCTCCATACTGGCTATGGCCCAACCAATGGCGCCGGGGATGATAAGGCCCAGGGGCATCAGGAGAAGGAAAAATAAATTCCACTTCTTTGCCCGGCTGATCCGGCGTTGCAAATCGGCAATGATCCTGTCATTTTTCGACACGACAGCTTGGTCTTCCTCCAAGGGGACATTTGATTCCTTCGCGACAACAGGCCGCGCGACGAAAGAAGCCTTCGGATGTTCCGGGAGAGATGCTTCCACCGCCTGGAAAACTTCGCCACAGCGAGGGCACCGGACCGAGCGGTTTTGCATTTCGTCCTTGATTTTGGCTTTCCCCTGGCAATGGGGACACTGAACAATTAGGGACATTGCACCACCGGGATAAAGGTTTTGGGGGGGGAATTCTTACGCCCCGTACTTCCCAAGCCGCCCCGCGTGGGCCAACGCCAGCGGCATCAGGTACATGGCCTGGAACTGGCCGAGGCCGCCGCGCAAACAATAAGACTCACCGAAATCGACCACCCCATCCGGGCGGCACCTGTGCGGCGCCCATAAGAGCGTCGGCACCGGGTGCCAGCTGTGGCTCTTCAGCTTGCTCGGCGTCGAGTGGTCGCCGCTGACGACGATCACGTCCGGGTTGAGGCTGCGGACGCGCGGCACCTCGGCGTCGAAGCGCTCGATCATTTGCACCTTGGCGTCGAAGTTGCCGTCCTCGCCGGT
>CAZFGM010000518.1:0-4139 GCA_964518515.1 uncultured Alcaligenaceae bacterium
GCGATTTGTCGATGCAGGGCAATGCGCTGGCGGTTTTGATCCGTTCGCAGGGCAAGAAAACCGCCCAACAGCGTCTGGAACACATCCTTTCCTATTGGGACCGGCAACTCGGCAAGCCTTTGCCGCGGCCGGTTTGTCTGGAAGGCGACATCGGCTCGGAAGGGCTGGGGCTGTCGCCGGCGAATCGTTCCTGGGTGGCCCAGAATTGCCGGTCGATCCTGCACAACGCCGCCAGCCTGACCTTTTTCGGCAAGGACAAGAGTCAGGAGCCCTGGCGGTCCAATTACACCGGCACCGCCCATGTCCTCGAATTTTGCCGGCAGGCCGGCTTGCGCGACATGCATTACATGTCCACCGCCTACGTGTGCGGCAAACGCCCCGGTCCCATATTCGAGAACGAGCTCGACTACGGCCAGACCTTTCGCAACGACTACGAGGAGTGTAAATTCGCGGCGGAAAAGCTGGTCCGCGCCGCTGGATTCTTCGACCAATTGACGGTCTACCGCCCCACCATCATCGCCGGCGACTATCACACCGGCTACACCGCCACCTATCACGGTCTGTATTCCTACATGCAATTCATCCAACTCATGGTGCAGCTTCTGACGCTCGAGCCGGACGGCCGCCTCCATTACCCCTGCCGCCTCAACCGCACCGGTGACGAGCACCTCAACCTGGTTACCGTGGACTGGGTCTCCGCCGTTACCACGCACCTTTTCCTTCACCCGGAGCACCACGGCCGCACCTACCACCTGACGCCCCGCAGCCAACTAGGGCTGCGCGAGTTGCATGACGTCCTGGCCAGTTACTGGAAATTTTTCGGCACCGAGTTCGTCGGACCGGGCGATCTGGACCCCGCTTCCATGAACGAGTACGAAAAAATGTTCTACAGCTATGTGTCCCGCTACGAGGAATACTGGAACGACGATCCGGCCTTCGATTGCGCCAACACCCGCGCCGCCGCCCCACATTTACCTTGCCCGGTCATCGACAAGGACTGCGTCTTTCGCTTGATTGACTACGCCGTCAAAGATCGCTTCGGCAAAGGAAAGGAAAAGCGCAAGGAATCCCCCGAAACTGTACCCGTGTAAACGCCAAGCCCGCAGGCGTGGGATAGGCTTCCAGCCTGTCTGGCTGTTGACAGGCTGGAAGCCTATCCCACAAACTCGCCTGTGGGGTTTTCAACGGAATCCCATGAACCACGTCCTGGTTACCGGCAGCAGCGGCCTGGTCGGCTCGGAGGCGGTGGTCTTTTTCGACCGCCTGGACTGGCACGTGTGCGGCCTGGACAACAACCTGCGCCAGACCTTTTTCGGCCCGGGCGGCGATACCACCTGGAACCTCCGCTGGCTGCGCGACAACGTCCGCCACTTCGACCACCTGGACCAGGACATCCGCGACCGGGCGGGAATCTTGCGGCTCTTTGCCGGGCGCCGCTTCGACCTGGTCATTCACTGTGCCGCCCAGCCCAGCCACGACCTGGCTGCCAAGATTCCTTTCGACGACTGGGACGTCAACGCCGGCGGCACGTTCAACCTGCTCGAAGCCGCCCGCCGCCATTGCCCCGAGGCGCCCTTTATCTTCATGAGCACCAACAAGGTGTACGGCGACGCTCCCAATGAAGTGCCACTGTTGGAGTTGGAGACGCGCTACGAATACGCCCGCGAAAAGGATCACGACGGCATCGACGAAAGCTGCCGCATTGACCGCTGCCTGCACAGCCTGTTCGGCGCTTCCAAGACGGCGGCCGACGTCGCCGCCCAGGAATACGGCCGCTATTTCAATATGCCGGTGGGCATTTTCCGCGGCGGCTGCCTGACCGGCGCCCACCACAGCGGCGTCGCCCTGCACGGCTTCCTCTCGTACCTCGTCAAGGTCGCGGTCCACGGCCAGCCCTACACCATTTACGGCTACAAAGGCAAGCAAGTCCGCGACAACATTCATAGCCACGACGTGGTCAACGCCTTCTATCACTTTTATCAGAACCCGCGGCCCGGCGAAGTCTACAACCTCGGCGGCGGCCGCGACAACAGCGTATCCATCCGCGAAGCCATCGGGCTCATCGAGGGCCTGGCCGGAGGCCGGATTCAGACGAGCTACGTGGACCAACCGCGCCGCGGCGATCATATTTGCTATATTTCCAATCTGAAGAAAATGCGCAGTCATTTTCCCGGCTGGGAGGTCACGCATTCGCTGCAAGATATCCTCGAGGAAATGGTGGCCTTTGTACGAGGAGATCGCAAATGACCATCGAAGGCATTGAACTGCGCTATTAAAACAACCTTTGGCGTGGTGACGCACCATCGAGATTTGGTTACCTCGAAGATCTCCTTACCGGAAGCACCCAAGCCCCAGACGAAAGGCGGGTAGAAGCACAGCGGCAATTCGCGGCCGATTGGAAGGTAACATTTCCCGGCTGCGAAAGAAGATTTGGTTCGGGTTCCTCTGGCGCCCGATCCGGATCGCCGTCAACATGGAAAACCGTGTGGGCCTCTCTTACCCCCACCCCTGCGCGGTCAATGTGGCGGCAAGTTTTCAACTTGCCGTACCGGCCGGTTGGAAACCGGCCGCCACATTCTCTTTGGCCGCGCAGCCATCAAGCCTGGAGACGTACCTCTCCACCCAAATAATTCAGGGGATTTGTGGTCCAAAGAATGGGGTCCACCTCATTCTGTCTCTTACTCCTACTCCTACTCTTACTCTTACTCCTGCTCCTACTCTTTCTCCTATGCAACTCTTTTTCATTGCGTTGCGGCCCCTTGGTAAGGAATGACCGCAGTGACCGCATGACAGGAAACTTTAAATCTCGAAATGGCTTTCCGAGGTCCGGGGCGCTTCGGGCGGCGAAGCTTCGATTTCTTCCAGGCGCTGCAGCAAGGCCACAAAGCGGGGCTGGCCGCGGAGGGAGTTGAGGTCGGCGTCGTGCTCGATCCAGGCTTTGTGGCGAAAACCGTGCTGCACGGCATTTTCCAGAATGCCGAGAGCTTCCTCGACCTTGTTTTGCAGGGCGTAGACGCAGGCCACGTTGTACAGGGTCATGGGCTCTTCCGGGTCGATGTCCATGGCGCGGCGGGCCCAATCGCAGCCCTTGTCGGGCTGGCCGAGCTGGCACCAGGCAGCAGCGCCGAGGTAATGGGCGCGGGCGTCGTCGGGATGGCGCTGGAGGTGCTTTTCGGCGGCTTCCAGACCGCGGCGGTAGGTGGCTTCGGCCTCGGCCTTGCGGCCCAAACCCATGAGCGTGCCCGCACCCAGGCACAGGGCCTGATAATCCTCCGGCCGCAAGCGCGAGGCCTGCTCGAACAGCCGGACCGCCTCCGTCAGCTGGCCCTGGGCCATGCAGCAGCGGGCGTAGAAATAATGAGCTTCAAACAGGTTGGGGTTCTGGTCCAGGGCGGTTTCGAATTCCCGGCGGGCCTCGTCATAATGCTTGTTGAGCATGACCGCCTGACCGCGGGCCACATGGGCTTCCGCCAGATCGGCATCCAGCTCGAGTGCCTTGCGGCTGGCGGCATCGGCTTCCTTGAGGTGGAGGTCGCTGCGTTCCCAGTTCGTGTACAACAGGGAATGGCAATCGGCCAGGCCGGCAAAAGCGCGGGCATAGGTCGGGTCGATGGCGATGGCCTTGGCGAACATCTGGCGGGCGAACTCGAAACCCTGGCGGCGGAATTGATGGAAGAACTGCCGGCCGCGCAGGTAATAGTCGTAGGCCTGAATGTCGGCGGTCTGCCCCTGTTCCAGAGCCTTCTTGTCCTTGTCGCTGAGGAGGACGCGCAGGGCCTTGGCGATATTCTGGGCGATTTCATCCTGGATTTCGAAGACGTCTTCCAACTGGCGGTTGTAGGTTTCCGACCAGAGCTGGTAGCCGTCGGCCACGTTGACCAGCTGGGCGCTGATGCGCAGGCGGTTGCCGGCCTTGCGAACGCTCCCTTCCAGGACGGTGCGGACATTGAGCTGCTCGCCGATTTTGCGGACGTCCTCGTTCTTGCCCTTGAAGGCGAAGGTCGAGGTGCGCGAGGCCACGTGCAGGCTTTCGACCTTGCTCAGCACATGGATCAACTCCTCGGCCAGGCCGTCGCTGAAATATTCGTTTTCCTTATCGGCGCTCATGTTGACGAACGGCAGGACGGCCACGGAGGGCG
>CAZFGM010000518.1:4239-5465 GCA_964518515.1 uncultured Alcaligenaceae bacterium
GGTCGGCATTTTTTTCCAGACAGCGGGTGATGACGCGATCCAGGGCGGCGGGGCGGTCCTTGCCTGATTCGCTGAGGGCCGGCGGCGGTTCCTGCAACAGGGCCACCATGGTGTCGGCGGCGGTCGCCCGCTCGAACGGCCGGCGGCCGGTCACCATTTCATACAGCAGGCAGCCGAAGGAGAACAGGTCGCTGCGGGCGTCGGCGGGTTGGCCGCGGGCCTGCTCCGGGGACATGTAAAAAATGGTACCCAGGATCACGCCCGGCTCGGTGGCCGGCATCCACGTGGGCCCCGCCCCCGGCGTGAACTTCTCCGTCGCTTCGGACACCAACGTGGGCATGGCCGTTTTCAGCCGGGCCAGGCCAAAATCCAGGATCTTCACCCCGCCGCCGGCGGTCAGAAAAATATTCTCCGGCTTGATGTCCCGGTGCACCACCCCCTTGGCATGGGCGGCATCAAGCCCTTCGGCGATGGCACTGGCGATGTGCACGGCGCTGCGCCAGTCCAAAACGGACCGCCGCAGCCGGCTCCCCAGCGTCTGGCCTTCCAGCAATTCCATCACGGCGAACCACAAGCCCTGCTCGCTGCCGATGTCGTAAATCGTCAAGATATTGGGATGCGACAGGGCCGCCACCGCCTTGACCTCGCGGTGAAAGCGCGTTAGTGCCTGGGCGTCCTGGGCGAAGCGCTCGGGCAGCACCTTGATCGCCACGTCCCGGTCGAGGCGCGTATCGTGGGCCTTGTAGACTTCGCCCATGCCCCCCGCCCCGAGTGGAGCGAGAATCTCGTAGGGGCCCAGTCGCGTACCGGTTGCCAATGTCATGTCGGCGTGCCTCTCGGCGCGGCCAGAGAATCCAATAACTCTGGCCGTTCTTTCCGCGGTGGAACATACCTTTGCCTGCCCCGGGGGTAATCCAACCAAGGCAACGAGGTCAAGATTATGGTTCCATTGTAACCGAACTTCTCAAAGTGATGAAAAAAAAGCTGTGAGTTATTAATTCTCCGCGGAGGACGTGCATTCCACGTGCTGAATTTCCGGGTGAAGGGGCCAGGGAACTGTCGCCAACGAGCGGCCAAGTTTTGCTTCCAACCAGGCCCGGGCCGCGCTATCTTGTTCCTTGCGCGCGGTTGCCGACGAAGCGAGCATTTTGTCGCTCACGGGCTGTTTCCAACCATCGATTTCCGCCAAATACTCATCAAGGGTCATTCCCATTCCAGCACCTCCA
>CAZFGM010000519.1:0-5453 GCA_964518515.1 uncultured Alcaligenaceae bacterium
CTTTTCCTCCGGAAACGTGGTCAGCACCAATCCCTTGAAGTGCACTTCCTGGGGAATATTGTTGGAATGCAATTGCAGGCCGATCGGTCCTTCCTTTATTAGCTTGGGCTCGGGGTCGCGCCAGTCGAGCACGGCCTTGCCGTTGACGGCCAGGCGAATGCGATTGCCCTGGGCGAGGATTTCCATGTCGTTCCAACCGTGCTGCTTGCCGGCTTTGACGGCCACTTCCCGGATGTTCTTGGCCGGATTGATGGCGCCCATCCGCCGATACAGGTCAAAAAGCCCCCACCCCGACGGGAACATGACCAGGTGGCCTTGATAGGTGAACTCGGCCTTTTCCTTTATCGGGTCCTTGCAGTCCTTGGGCACGAACAGCTGGCCCCACAAGGCGACGCCGGAGTGCATTTCCGATTCCACCAGCTTGGCCGAAAATAGCAGCCGGAAGTCGGTGAACTTGCGCTTGCTGACCAGGTAAGTGCTGTACTTGAGGGGCTTGGTATTTTTGGCCACGATGACGCCGTCCTTGACGGACCACAGGTCGTCGTAGCCTTGCCAGCCGTCGAGGGTCTTGCCGTCGAACAGGTTGATGGTTTCGGCTTTTCCTTTTCGCGGCGGGACCTCGGGCGGCGGCAGTTCCAGGTCCTTGGCCGTGATGGCCACCGGGGCGCCTTCTTTGGGCACCTCGACATGGGCGGTCCAGAGGATGCCGTTGACTAGGGCCTGGCGAAATTCCTTCTCGCCGAAGTTGGCGTGGAAATGCCCGCACACGCAGCCGAACGACCGGCCGCCTTTGGATTCGGGACGCTCATACACCCAACCGACGGTGTGTGTTTGCTTGTCGATTTCCACCTGGAGGACCGGCTTGATCTCGGGCATGAATTTGAGCTGGAGATAATATTCATCCTTCATTTCGTATTCTTTCCAGCCGCGGCAGATCGGATGATCGGGCGCCGCCTGCTTGATCCGGGTCGTTCGCGTGTTCAGCTTGGAGAATTTACTGTTGAACCAGCCGCCGAGGGTGTTACGCCACAGTTCGCCGGTCTTATCATCGGCGCCGGTGCTCCAGTGGATGGCGGTCAGGCCGACGCCGTTTTTCAGCAGCGCTTCCACGCGGGCGCGGAGGATCGGGTCGAAGAGGACGTTGCCGCCGTTGCGGGTATGCAGGACGATGGCCTTGACGTTTTTGACCAGGGTGGAATCCTTGGGCCAGCCGTTGGAAACGACGGTCTCGATGCCGGGCGTCTGCCGCAGGCACTTGGCCAAGATCTGGCAATCCGTCATGTACTCGTGGGTGCCGAAGGCGTGGTCGCGGTCCTTACCCAGAAGCAGGATGCGGGTTTTGGCCTCGTCGTCGGCCGACAAAGATCCGGAGGAAAGGAGAAATACGATTCCCAAAAGGGCAAATTTTCGCATGAGAATACTCCAAGAGGATATGTTTAGCGGGGAGCCGCAGGCGACCGGTCGAATGCGGTTGCCTTCGGCTCCACGCTAAACGAAAGTGATTATTTGGCCCGCGGCATCTTGGGCCGCGGCAAGATTTGCTGAAGCTGGTACACTGATGCCGAGGCCCGGAAATCGTAACGCGTCAACCAGGTTGGGCCGGGAAGACCGACGACGATTCCGGTTTTGCCTACCCCCGGAAACTTCTCGAGCCGGATATGCAAGCACTGGGGCAGGTCCTTTTCCAGATCGGGCCGCGTCACGCTGACGAACACCACCAGGGGCTTGCGTTCTTTAAACGCCTTGTCGGCCAGGGCGTAATAATCGTCCATGTTTTTGAAAGTTTTGTCCACTTTCTTATCGGTTTTCTTCTTGTCCTCTTTCTTCTTGTCCTCTTTTTTCTTGTCTTCTTTCTTCTTATCTTCTTTCTTGGCGGCCAGGGATTTGAGCATGATGTTGCGGAAGTGGATTTCCGCTCCTTCGGACTGCAACAGGATTTTGCCGCGTTTGCGCTCGGCCCCGGTGCCTTCGTTCACCAGTTTGCCGTTGATGACCAGCTTGATGGTGTCGCCCTTGCAGGTGATCTCGTACTGGTTCCACTGGCCGATTTCCTTTTCGACGCCGGTCTTGATCGTGCGGTAGTAGTGGCGCGGGTTTTTCGGGTCCTGGCGTTCCGGATCGACGATGAGCTTGAAATTATCGACGAGCCAGAAGTCGCCGGCGTTGTCCTGCATGAGCTGGGCCTCGATGCCCTTGGGCCAGATCTTGTCGGGTCCGGCGACGTGGACGAACACACCGCTGTTGCGCTTGCCCTTGGCCGGCCCTTTCTCGCCCCAGCGCCATTCCACCTTCAGCACGTAGTCGCCGTATTCCTTTTCCGTGATGAGATAGCCGTTGACGTGGCCCCGGCAATGAATCACCTCCTCCTCGATCGACCAGACCGCGGAAGGATCGACCTTCTTCTTGGGATCGACGAACGCCTTCCAGCCGGTCAGGTCCGTACCGTTGAAGAGCTTGACCCAGCCGCCCTTGTCGCCGGCGCGGCTGGCGCCGGCGCCGCTGTAGAACAAGGCGGCACACAACATTCCCGTCGTGACACGAATCATGGTGCATCTCCTTGAAGTTGGCGATTGATCCGCAGGGCATTGTAGCGTTGGATCGGGCGGTTTGCAGCAAAAAATGTGCTGCGTGGTGAATGGGGGGGTTGTGTACATTTAGCCTGGATTGCGCACGGTCCGGTGGGGTAGGCTTCCAGCCTGCCAGATTGGCAATTTGGGCAAGCTCTTTGCCAAGGCAGGCAAGATGCCTACCCCACGAACCAAGCCCGTGCGGAATCCAGGTTAGCGCTCCCATGCTGCTTGCCAGAAGGATATCCCTCTATCATGGGAGCGCACGCTGATTTTTCCCCACATTTTTTTCTTTGTTTGCGGGCAGGGTGCAAAGACCTCGGTGAGATCTTCAATCCTTTATTGATTCCCCGGCAGCACGCGCACCAGGCCGATAGTCGTGTTCTCGGTGCGGCCGTCCTCATAGTTTACTTGGATTTTCTCGCCGTTCTGACGGATGACGCGGGCGGGGGAATACGTCTTGCCCCCTTGCCAGCGGGCAAAGACGCGGTCGCCGGCGCGGATGGCCAGGGGCAGGACTTCTTCGAGCGTGAGCTGGGCCTTGTCGCCGTCGTCGAAGTGAATGAGCACCATGTCATCATTCACGGCGGCGACTATGCCTGAATAAAAGAAAGGTTCCGGCGGCCAGTGGGCCAGCACGCGATCGCCGGCGTGCCAGGGATTCGCCACCGCGCTGGGCCGGACGCGGACCAGGCTAATGGTGGTTTTTTCTTCTTCGCCGGTGTCGTCGTAGCGGACGAGGATTTTGTCGCCGTCCTTGCCCACGACGCGCGCGGGATAGTAGGCCGGCCCGCCTTGCCAGCGGGCGAACACGCGGCCGCCGACGTCGATGTCCACCCGCTTGACCTTGTCCGGCGGCACGCTGGCATGGTCGCCGTCATCGAAATACACTTCCAGGCCCTTGGCCTCGATCATCTGGATGGTCCCCGGATACCAGAAGGGGTCCTGGGGCACCCACTGGGCCAACACGCGGTCGCCGGGAATCCATTCACTGCCCGGGAGGCGCTCCCTCTCGGAGAACTGGTTTTTCCATTGTTCCGGCAGGATGCGCAGCAGGCCGGGGCTGGTCCATTCCGGCTCGCCGTCGTCGTACTCGATATGAATCTTGCTTCCTTCGATGCGGGTAATGCGGGCGGGGGAATAGGTGCGGCCGACCGGCAGGCGGGCAAAGACGCGGTCGCCCACTTCCAGTTGCCACGGCGTCACCTGGCCGGCGCTCAGCCAGGCCTGCTCGCCGTCATCGTAATCGACGGCGACTTTAGCGCCGTCCAGCCAGCGAATGGTGGCGGGATACAGGAACGAATCCTTGGCCCGTCCGGCCAGGACACGGGCGCCGATTTGCCAGGACATGAGGTACTCCCCGGAAGAATCGAAATGTCTTGTTTGTGAAGCTAAAACCGGCACGAAGTGGTGTCAAGTCTTTTATGTCGCCTGCCGAGTTTTCTAGGATTGTTCCCCGCGGAGCAGGCCATCCACCAGCTCCAGGGCTTGCGCCCGCGTGGTAATCGTGCCTTCAAGCTGGGTTTCGCGCACCGCGTCCAGGATTTTCTTGTAGCGCGGCCCCGGTTCCAGGCCGAGCTGCTTCAAATCGTCCCCGGTGATCAAGGGGAGCGGGTTGAGCTCCTCCGGGGTCAACGTATCCAGCAAGAATTCGCAATACTCCACGTGCTCGGTGGACCGGCCCCAGGCCAGGGCGTCGGCGCGGTGCAAAGCCAACAGCTCGCGGATGCCGGGATGAATGAGAATCGTCTTGAGTTTGCTCGGCCGCATGTGCTGGGCGTCGCACAGGTACTGATGCTTTTCCACCAGCCAGACGATCCGCTTGCGCTCGTCATTGGAGAGTTTGAGGCGCACGGCCAGGTCATCCGCCATCCGGCTGCCGACGTGCTCGTGGTAGTAGAAGGTGTAGCGCTCGGGAGTCCGGCCCAAGGTGCGCGGCTTGCCGACGTCGTGCAGCAGGGTCCCCAGGGCCAGCGGAACCGACGGCGCCGGGCCGAGAAGGTCAAGTACCTTCAGCACGTGATTCCACAGGTCGCCGTCCGGAGCGCCGGGCGGTCCCTGCGGCAGGCCTTTCATGGGAACCAACTCCGGCAAAATGGCATGGACCAGGCCCAGATCGAGCAGCAGGTTCAAGCCGCGCGAGCGCCGCGGATGGACCAGCAGTTGCCGCAATTCCTCGGCGATGCGTTCGGCGCTGACGACCGTGATTTTCCCGGCCATGGCCTGGATGGCCGACGCCGTGGCCGGGTCGATGGCCAGATCGAAACGCGTGGCAATGCGCACGGCGCGGAGCAGGCGCAGTTTGTCTTCTTCAAAGCGGACGGCCGGATCGCCGATGGCGCGCAACACCCGCGCCTTCAGGTCTTCCTGTCCGCCGACGTAATCCAACAGCTTATCGTGCAGCGGATCGTAGAACATGCCGTTGATGGTGAAGTCGCGGCGCAGAGCGTCTTCCTGGGCGGAGGAGAACACGACCTGGTCGGGCCGCCGGCCGTCGCTGTAGCCGACGTCAGAACGGAAGGTGGCGACTTGCACTTTCAACGGTTCGGGATTGGTGCGCGGCCCGAGCACCTCGACGACGCCGAAGCTGATGCCGACGGCCACGGTGCGGCGAAACAACCGGCGCACCTGTTCTGGCCGGGCATTGGTGGCGACGTCGTAATCCTTGGGCACCAGGCCGAGCAATTCATCGCGCACGCACCCGCCCGCCCACAAGGCCTGATGCCCAGCCTCCTGGAGCCGACGGACCACGCTGATGGCGAATTCGCGCTCGGTCATGGAAAAGGGACCACACCCGCCAACGAACCATTGTACCGGAAGGACACCGGATCAGTTCCCAGGTTCCCTTTATCCGGAAATAACACGAGAGGCGGGGTTTTTCCCGGG
>CAZFGM010000520.1:0-5442 GCA_964518515.1 uncultured Alcaligenaceae bacterium
TCAAACGCCTGTGGAAACTGGTAGCCTGAGTACAGAGTTTTTCAGAAAGTGCAGACCTGCTTCGCCCTCCTGTTCCTCAAACGCTCGGACCTGTTGCCAGATCTGCGCGAGACCCTGCAAAAGCGCCTCACCATCACCGACCCCGGCGCGAGTCCGGGCGAAAAGACCGATCCCAAGAGCGACGGGAAGAAAAAGAAGGGCAAATCCAAAAGCGCGATTGACGAGAACGTGTCCGCCGACACGGCCAAGATTTCCTGGGAACAAGCGCTTCGGGTTGACGACGGGGAGGCCAGCGACCTGCTGAGTGTCGCCGGCGCGGCGACGCGGCAGCTCCACTACGCCCCCCCCATCGACACCAGCTTCGCCCTGTTGTTCCTCAAGCGGTCGAACCTGGTCGGCGACCTGAGCGTATTTGATCGTGCCAAGGAGCGCGCCGTCTTGGCGGTTGAGGCCATCGAGGGCACCGACCGGGCCATCGCCCGCGCCGGCGAGCTGTGCCGCGCCGGCGGCTTTGTCGTCGTCAAGGTCGCCAAGCCGCATCAGGACATGCGCTTCTATGTGCCCACCGAGGGCGGTGGTGGTGGCCGTTTGGATGAACGTTGCTGTTTGCTGATTCTTCCCTCTTTTCTGTTGTCCTATCGCTATCCCGTGTGGTTAAATCTCATTCCATGAGCACCCTTCGCGGAAACGCCGTGGTGGCCCAGTCGGGGGGGCCGACCGCCGTCATCAACGCCAGCGCCTGCGGCGTCATTCAGGAAGCCCTGGCCAACCCAGAGGCCATCGCCAATGTCTTCGGCGCCAACAACGGCATCCTGGGCATTCTTCAGGAAGACCTCTTCGACCTTGGGACCGAGTCGCCCCAGACCATTGCCGACCTACGGCGAACTCCGGCGGCGGCCATCGGCTCGTGCCGCTTCAAGCTTGGGGATCTGGAGCGCGACCTGGCCAAGTACCAGCGGCTGCTCGCGGTCTTTCGCGCTCACGACATCCGCTACTTCTTCTACATCGGCGGCAACGACTCGATGGACACCGCCGACAAGATCAACCGTCTCGCCCAGCGCGAAGGTTTTGAGCTGCGCGTCGTCGGCGTGCCCAAGACCATCGACAACGATCTGGTCGGCACCGATCACTGTCCCGGCTACGGCAGCGTGGCCAAGTATCTGGCGACCAGCGTGATGGAAGCCGGCCGCGATACCGAGGCGATGTATACCTTCGACCCCGTTTCGATCACCGAGGCGATGGGGCGGAACACCGGCTGGATCGCCGCCGCCACCGGCTTGGCCCGCCGCCGCGAGGACGAGGCGCCCCACCTCATCTACGTTCCGGAAATCCCCTTCAGCGAAGAGCGCTTCCTGGAGGATGTGCGGGCGGTGCACCGCCGGCTCGGGCGGGTGTTCGTGGTCGTCAGCGAAGGGGTCAAGAACGCCCGCGGCGAATATGTGGCGGCCCAGGCCACCCAGGACGCCTTCGGCCACCGCCAGCTCGGCGGCGTCGCCGACTATTTGCGCCAGCTGGTCACTTGCGAAACCCGCTTGAAAGCGCGGTATAATAAACTTGATACCTGTCAACGGAATGCCGTGCATTTTGCCTCGCGCACCGACAGCGAGGAGGCCTATCGTTGCGGACAAGAAGCCGTGCGTCACGCGGTGCAAGGAACCACCGGCAAGATGGTGAGCTTGGTCCGCGTCAGCGACCGCCCCTACCGGTGCGAAACGGGGCTGGTTTCCTTGGCGGAGGCGGCCAACGGCGTGAAGTACCTGCCGCGGGAATACCTGGACGGGGCCGGCACCCGCATCACCGAAGCCATGCGCGCCTACGTGGGCCCCCTAGTGCTCGGTGAAGTGCCGGTCAAGATCGGCGCCGACGGCTTACCGGAATTTGCCCGCTTCCAGCGCTGTTCCGTAGCCAAGAAATGTGGTCCGTGGGCAACCAATAGCCAGAAAAGTAGCCAGGGATCAGTGGCAGTGGAAGAATAGTTGCTACGGTCACTGACCACTGGCCACTGATCACTGAGAGGCTGTCCGAAAAGGGGACAGGAACCTTGATCCTCTGACTACTGGCCAACTATTCGACGAACATGGGCATCATGCACTTTCTCCTGCCTTCCGACCTGTCCGGCGACGCCATTCGCGAGCTGGCGCGGGCCAGTGTCGCCGGCGGCCAGGATACCATGCCCTATCCCACGACCGTCCAGATCGGCCAGGGCCAAATGAAGGTCAGCCGGACGGTGGATGAAAGCGGCTTTCTCCTGGCCCCCTGGCCGGTGGAGTCCGCCGGGCAGCTCATGGTCAGCTCCGGCACCTTGATGGAGCGCGTCGCGCCGTATCAGCTGCCCCTGGAACTGGCCCGCGGCAAGGTCAATCAGGTGCGCGGCCAGGCCGCCGACTGGCGGATGGGCGGCCTGGACGTGTCCGACACCTTGGCCGACCAACTCCGCGACATGGCCCTCGGCTTCAGTCGGGCCGCGGTTGAGCAAGCCATGACCCAAGGCCAGTCGGCCCTGGCGGGCGCCTGTGCCGCCGCCGACCATCTGGTGCGGACGTACGTAAATCAGGTCCTTGAAGTTCGCCATCAACGCCTGACCCAGCTCGACACGGCCCTGGGCTGCCGGCTCGCTCCGCCGCTGCCGATCCTGGCCCCCATCCTGCCGCAGGCGTGCAATTCCCTGGTCTTGCTCTTTCCCTGGAACGAAATCGAACCGGCGGAATCGGACTATCACTGGGAGGCGGTAGACGCCCTGGTGAACTGGGCCGTGGAGCAAGAGGTGGCCGTGGCCGGGGGGCCGCTCATTGATTTTTCCGGGGCCAACTTGCCCCATTGGCTGTGGTGTCGCGAACGCGACCTGGGCAGCCTGGCCGGCTACCTGTGCGACTTCGTGGAAACCGTCCTTGAGCGTTATAAGGACAAGGTTCGCACCTGGCAATTAACCGCCGCCGCCAACGCGGCCCAGGTTTTGGCCGTCGCCGACGAAGAGTTGTTGTGGCTCACGGTCCGTCTGGCCGAGGCGGCCCGCAACGTCGATCCGGGCCTGGAGCTGGTCCTGGGCATCGCCCAGCCATGGGGCGATTACCTGAGCACGCAGGACCATTCGCACTCGCCGTTCGTGTTTGCCGACACCATCGTTCGCACCGGTCTGAAACTGGCGGCGCTGGACCTTGAGCTGATCATGGGCATCGACGCACGGGGCACCTATTGCCGGGACCTTTTGGACACGTCGCGTCTTTTGGATCTGTACGCCTTGCTGGGCGTGCCGTTGCAGGTGACGTTGGGTTATCCGTCGGCGCCCGGACCCGACCCGCAGGCCGATTCGGATCTGCTGGTGGGTGGTGGCCATTGGCGCGGCGGGATAACTCCGCAGGTCCAGGCCGACTGGGCCGCCGCTTTCGCCGAGCTGGCCCTGTGCAAGCCGTACGTCCGCGGCGTGCACTGGGTCCACTTCGAAGACGCCCAGCGGCACCTGGTGCCGCATTGCGGACTGGTGGATGGCGACGGAAACATCAAACCGGCACTCCACCGGCTGCGCGAACTGCGCGAGCGGCATTTGAAATAGCGTTGGTTGAGTATTAGGGCGATACGGCTTTTCGACAGAAGCTTGAACATGATTTTCTCCTTTCAGAGGGTTGAAGTTAAGTGCTTCTGAAAGGAAAACGGCCCAAAGGCCTGGAACCGGACACAGGGCGGAATTAATTGGAAGGTTTTTTGTAACCGTTCACCTATCTTTTATTACCGAGGGTAATTCGGCTGTGGGGCAGGATTCCGATCCTGCCAACCCCGGCAGGATCGGAATCCACAAATACTGCCACCCTCGAACGGGGGAGTGAACGGTTACGGTTTTTTTTCAAGCGTCAAATGTCCGTTCGTCGATTCGGGGAATCGGCGGAGACTAAATTCCAGGTCCGCGAGTTGGCGGGCAATACCAGGGAGCCCCCTACGATCGCACGGCACCGCCGTTGACCCGCAGGATTTGGCCGGTGAGGAAAGCCGCCTGGGGCGAGACGAGCCAGCGGGCGGCGCGGGCCACGTCCTGGGGCGTCCCCCAACGGCCCAGGGGTGTTTCCTGGAGAATACGCTGGTGCCAGCGCGCGGTTGCCTTTTCCCCCCAGGCGGTGCGAATCCAGCCGGGGGCCAGGCAATTGACGCGGACATGGGGCGCCAACGACAAGGCCAGGCTGCGCGTGAAGGCCATGATGGCCCCTTTGATGGTGCCAAACAACTGGCCGCTGTCGCCTGCCATGCCGGTCTCGGCCTGGTCCCAACCCATGTTAACAAGGACGCCCTGGCCGCGAGCTTTCATGCGCTGGCCTACTTCCCGAGATAGAGTGATGGTGCCCAGAACATCGACTTGCCACAACACCTGAAGTTTTTGGCGAAACGGCCAGTGCGCGGCGGCGCCGGTAAGCGTATCGGCGCCGGCGTTGTTGATCCAGATGTCGAGGGGGCCCCAGGCCGACCAGGCCCGGTCCACCAAATCCCGGCAGGCCGGTTCGTCGGCCAAATCCGCGAGCAGGAACGAAGCCGGAACTTGGGCGGCGGAAATTTCGCCAACGACGGTCTGGGCGGCTTCTGTACGCCGGCCGTGCACCAGAACGGCGGCTCCGCCGGCGGCCAATTCCAGGGCGATTGCTCGGCCGATGCCGCTTGTGGCCCCCGTCACCACCGCGCGCAGGCCCGCCAATTCCCGGCCCGGCCCGACCGGGACCTCGGGCTTCGCCCCTTCAGGTCCTTTTTCCGCTACCTCTGGTCCCGGACCGATAGCCAGCGCGGCCAGCAATTCCGCGACGGTTCGACCCAGGACGGGATGGATCATATCCGCAGCAATTTCCGCCAGTGGCGCCAGGACGAAGGCCCGCTCGTGCAGGCGGGGATGCGGAATCTCCAGGCAGCGCTCGCGCACGACTTTGTCATCGTAGAACAGTAAATCCAGATCGATGGTGCGCGGGCCGTGCGGCACGGCGCGAACACGGCCCAGCAAAAGTTCGATGTGCAGCAGCAGATCCAACAGGTCGCGCGGCGCCAGGTCGGTGGACAGTTGGGCCGCGGCGTTTATATAAGGGCCTTGGCCCGTTGGGCCGCCCACCGGGGCGGTTTCATGAAAGGAAGAAACCCGGCGCGCCTCGACCCCGGCATCCTGCAGCGCTTGCAAGGCCCGGCGCAGGTAATCCTGCCGGTCGCCCAGGTTACTCCCCAGCGCGATGTAGGCGGTGCTGGACATGGTGAGGAGAATATCAGGATTGGTCCCTGATTCCTACCCGGGTTTCCTTTCGCGACAAGACCGGCCCACAAAACAACAAGGCCTCGAGGGGAGTTACTACTAACTAGTACTACAGCGCTAAGTCGTATCCCACTGACACCCCGGGAGGTCGGTTAAACGTATGCCGAGGGCGTGTAGTTTGCGTCGGGTGGTTTTCGTGTGGCTCTTGCGGGCTTGGGCCCGGCGCTTCT
>CAZFGM010000521.1:0-5431 GCA_964518515.1 uncultured Alcaligenaceae bacterium
AAAGTTGAATGACAAATTGTCATTCAACTTTGGTTGCGGCCTGCTCGAGTCGCTACCTTGACTTGAACCATGCCTCAGGAAGAGATGTTGAGCCAACCCAGGATGGCCAGGTTCGTGGCCTGGTTGCGTTGCGCGGCTTGATCGGGGTCAACTCTCAAGCTCGGATGCTCCAGCCAGTGCAGGAGACGGCGGAAGAGGCCGTGTGTTTTCACCGGCGACCAATCGCCGACTATGTCCACGCCGGCCAGGTTCCCCTCGGCGGCCCGAACAAAAGCTTGCCATGTCATCCCCAGCTCCGTCAGGGTCAAATGCCCGGAGTCCCAGTTGACCACGGCTTCCGCCAGCCGCAACACATCCTTGTCGAGGCTGATGTAAAGCGGGTGTTTTCTCAATTCGGGGCCAAAGGGCGCCAAAAGTTCTGCCAGGCGTCGCAGAGTCAGCGGCGTACCGAGACGGGGCCGCAGCGGCTCGTGGGGAATGTCATTCCAAAAGCCGGCCTGAAAGGTCCGGCAGGCCGGGAATACCACGATTTTTCCCGAACGCAGATGGTCCTTGGGGGCCAGGAAGCGATAGCGATTATCGAAATCCACGTCTCCGCCAACGTGAAAGATGCGCTGCACCGCGGGATGGCGGGCGGCGTGGTAAAGCCAGGTGCCGCAATGAAGAAACGGAACGCCCGCCACCCAGTCCGGGTGATTGTCCAGCACCAGAAGATTGAAAGGGGTGGTGATGCGCCGCACCAGGGCGAGAGAGACGTGGTGGAAATCGCCGGACCCGTAGAGCGTGCAGCAAGGCTCGGCATCCGCCTCGCCCAGGATGGCGTTCAGGTCGCGCTCAAAGCGGCGATAGCGGCCGAAACGGCAAGCGAGCCGGAGGCGCGGTCCCCAGTGCCGCAGGTCGAATTCGCTGTACCGATAGCGCTCCGCGAGGGCTTTTTGCGGACTCAAAGCGCCATCGAGGTTGAGGAGCCAGAGGTTCATGTCGGCGAGTGGTGAGTGGTGGAGTGGTGAGTGGTGAGTGGTAAAAAGAATTCAGCGAGCCGGCTCATGCCGCGCCGGCCTGAACCTGCATGGCCGCGCTCAGGGGCTTGAAGGCCTTGAGGACCAGGAACCGGCCCATGAGCCGGGCCAGAACGGGCAGGGGCAGCCAGCGCCAGATGTGAGGCACTTCGGAGCGCCGTAGCTGCCGCTTGTGGATGCGATGGTCGATGAACCGGTCAAACAGGCGGCGCAGCTCGGCGCCGGAAAAGCGCTGGCTGGGTTTTTCCTTGGGCCGGTGCTTGCTCGACAGCAGCGACCGATACCAGAACAGCAGAATGCTGGACCAGTAATGCACGTCGTAGCGGGCCTGGGTCACCGCCAGCACTTTGCCTCCCGGCTTGAGGATGCGGTATACTTCCGCCACCATGGCCTGGATGTTGTCCCGGCCTTCCACGAGGCTGCTGATGCAGGCGACGTCGATGCTGGCCGATTCCAGCGGCAGGTGCATGGGTTGGGCATGAACGAATCGGCCCTTCAAGCCGCGCAGCTCGAAGTTGCGCCGGATCAACTGCAGTTGCGAAGTGGACGGCGTGCACACGATCACGTCCGCGCCGTGGCGGGCATATTGCAGCCAGTCGGTTCCCAGGCCGTGACCCAGGCCCAGAAGGATTTCGCCCGAATGCTTGGCGAATTCCAGAAGGCGAGGAATCCATCGGCCATGCCGGCTATGACGATGGCTCTCGATGTTCAAAAACCATTGCAGAGAATAGGGTTCGACTTGCTCCTGCCAGCGACTGGCCGGCCGGGCCGGATGAAGGGCTTCCAGGGCGAACAGCCGGTGGGCGAACTCGACAGGATTATGCGGCCCCGCCAGAGCCCAAGCCTGGTCCGGCGCCGTCTCCTCTTCCGCAAGAACATAAAAATCTTGAAGGGCCGGCCCCGCCGAACCGTGCCCCGCGCGCCACATCTTCGCGTAGGTTTCGTCCATGCCACTCTCCCCGTTCTCGTGGAACTGCCGGATCGACTTCTGAAGTCTTGGAGACTTCGGAAGTCCCGGCCCGCAACGGGGGCACTTAGCCCATTCCTTTTCCCACGTCAAGAGCAAGGCACCGTACAATAATAACGATCATGAGAACCCAGGCAGCTTGGCCAGCCGCCAGAAAAGGGGCAACCGTGGAAATCCTCGCTCGCCTCAAGAAGCTGTTCACGTCCGGCCGGAGAGAAGCACGCTTCCAGGAACGGCTGGAGCAACTCCGGCACAAGGCCCCGGTGCCGGTCTTCTGGCTGTTGGGCAAGACCCAGAGCGGCAAGACCAGCATCATCAAGTTCCTGTCCGGGGCGGAGGAAGCGGAAATCGGCCAGGGCTTTCGCCCCTGCACCCGCTTTACCCGGGAGTACCAGTTCCCCGCGCCCGAGGCGCCTCTCCTCACTTTCCTGGATACGCGCGGCGTGGATGAGCCCGGCTACGACCCGGCCGAGGACCTGGCCGCCTTCGATGCCCGCGCTCACGTCGTCATCATCACGGTCAAGGCGCTCGATCATGCCCTGGACAACGTCCACCGCCACCTGCAAACCATTCACCGCACGCGCCCGAGTCGGCCCGTCATCCTGGTCCTCACGTGCCTGCACGAAGCCTATCCGCAGCAACAACATCCTGTCCCCTATCCTTTCGGGAAGGATGGAAAACTCCTCGATGAGGCCGCGGAGGCGACCGGAGTTTCCGAAAGTCTTTACCGCAGTCTGAACGTCCAGACGGAACGGTTCGCCGGCTTATATGATTTCGTCGTGCCCGTGGATTTGACTCCCCCGGCCGAGGGATTCAACGATGCAACCTACGGTGGTCACCGGCTGAAAGAGGCCCTTCTGGAAGCATTGCCGGCCGCCTACCGGCAAACCTTGCTGGCCCTGGACGAGGCGACCCACGAGCTGCAGGACCTATATGCCGGCCGGGCCCTGCCCTACATTATCGGCTACAGCAGCCTGGCCGCCAGCGCCGGCGCCATCCCCATTCCCTGGATCGACCTGCTTTTGATCCCCGGCATCCAGACGCGAATGATCTACCATCTCGCCCAGCTCTACGGTCAACCACTGAGCGGCGAGCGCTTCGTCGAGCTGGCCGGCACCCTGGGACTTGGAATGCTGGTCCGCCAGGCGACCCGCGAGGTGGTCAAGTTCATTCCAGTGGTGGGCTCAATGGCCGGCGCCGCCTTGGCCGGCGCCGCCACCTTCGCTCTGGGCAAGGCCTTTTGCTTCTACTACGCTGCGGTGCATAAGGGACATGCCCCCAAGCCCGATGAGCTACGCCGCTATTATCAGGAACAGCTGGCCGCCGCCGAGGAAATGTGGCGAAGACGCGGACAGAGTGACAAGGTGACTGGGTGACAGGCATGCAATTGTAGGCGAATTCGCAAGAATTCGGGTCGAGCGAATAACCCTGAATTCTCGCGAATTTGCTGCCGTCAAGTCGTTCCAAAGTGGCTTTGTCCCCCAATCCTGACGGCCCGATAGACGATTTTCGCGTTGTTGGGATAGCCTCTTGCAACCATCATTTTTTTCATGATTTGGTCCGCCTGTAACCGCGTCAAGCCGTACTTTTGGATGCCTTGCCTGGAGTAAAGGTAATCATGAACGCGCCAGACTTCCGGGAAAGTGCTGTCCAACCATTTCTTGTAATGTGTGCCCAGCCCCAGCCAGCTAGGGACGGAGGCCCCATCGTCCTTCGGAAGACGATCCCAATCGATGGTCAGTTTTCCTCCTTGCTTGCCGAAAACGGTAATGGTTGTCCCTTCCATGTACCGAACCCGAGCAATCGGTTCTCCAGGCCCAAGCCTGGGCCCCAGCCTGTAGGCACCCCAGTTGCCGGAGCCCCTGTAACTGCTGTTGCCCTGCACAGTCCAGGTGCCCCAGGCGGCGCTGGCGGTGACGTGCTGGGCGGTGAAAACGACCCGGGCGCCGGGAACGCCGGCGACCTGGCCGCCATAAGGCTTTAGCACGGTGACCCGGCCATTGTTGTTGATGGCGATTTTTGCCTGACCGGAGACTTTCCGGGATCCAAGCGGGCTAGAAACCACGCCCTTGTAATGTGCCTGGTAAACTCGGAAACTTTGGGGCTGTGCCCTGACGGTTGGCTGCGGCGCCGGGGCAACCAGTTGCTCGACGTTCATTGGCTGCGGGGCCGGGGCGACGTGCCCTACTGCGGGCTGGGCGGCAGGCAAGTACAAAGCCGGCCCCAACGTTGCCTGGCTGGGCACTTCTCGGCTTTCCAGCTTTGGCATGCTTCATAAGCTACCACAAGCCACCATCCAACGTTGCCTGGCTGGGCACTTCTCGGCTTTCCAGCTGCTCGACATTCAAGTGGACCCGGTTGCTGATTTTCTTGTTCATCGGTCGATCTCCTTTGGTGGTAGCCGCACTCGCAAGAGCCCGGGGTCAGCAGCGGGTGTGCCCGAAATCATGCCAATTCGGCTACGGTCATTGCTCAATCTCGTTTCCCTTGTTTGGACACCTTCCCAAACGGAGCACTTTCCTTTTGTGACTGGAATATTTGGTTTTTTCGGGGAAAAAATGTGTAATAATACCGGAACCTTTCTTTTCCGGTCAGGTGGGTCATGACAGGATACTGGCGTTGCAGCAACGGTCATCGATGGCAGGCCAGCGCGAGCCAGGCGGGTGCGCCTGGACCATCCGGCCTGTCCGGAATGCGGCTCGCCATCCGTATTCCCGGCGGGCGCGGACCCTCCTTTCCCCGCAGGCGTTCCCCTGCCGCCGCTTCCGCCGCAAGCGGAACCAACTCGCGATTGGGAGCAGGCCAAGGAGTCCACTTCTTCCGGGGCCCGCTCTACTATTTCTCATCAACTGGCAAGCACAACTCCCGAGGAAGCGACGCGGTTTCCGGTCATTCCTGGTTACAAGATTGTTGAAGAGCTGGGAAAAGGGGGCATGGGGATCGTTTACAAGGCGGAGCAGTTAGAGCTCAAACGGGTGGTAGCCTTGAAAATGATCCTGGCAAGCTCCCAGGCCGAAGCCCGGGCCCGTTTCCGGACCGAGGCGGAAGCGGTGGCCCGGTTGCAGCACCCCAAAATTGTCCAGATTTACACGGTCGGCGAGCACGAACACCGGTCCTACCTGTCGCTGGAGTACATCAACGGGAAGAACCTGGGCAAGATCCTTCGCGGCCAACCGCTGCTCCCGCGCCAGGCGGCGGCCCTGGTGGAACCCCTGGCCGGGGCCATGCATTATGCCCATCAACACGGCATCGTTCACCGCGACTTGAAGCCGGGAAATATCCTGTTGCAGATGGCGGATGCCAGAGCGCAACTTGAAAAACTCGCAGTCCAAGGTGTGCCCCCTGATCCTTTAAGTCAATCCGCCATCGAAAACCTGCAATCTGCAATCGCCAAGATCACCGATTTCGGCCTGGCCAAGCTGCTGGACAGCGAGGAAGGACAAAC
>CAZFGM010000522.1:0-5426 GCA_964518515.1 uncultured Alcaligenaceae bacterium
CCGGGGGGCCTGGGAAAAATATTATTGCCAGATTTCGTTACGCGAAAGACGGGGTTGAAGGAGGTAAACCTGATTTTTTCGAGCGGCACCCCGCCTCATTATGCCCTGTTGCCCGACCCGCATGAGTTTACCACCGAGCACCTGATGCAACGCATGAACATCCAGGTAATCCCTTATAGCGCACAAAAAGACCACCGCGAAGCCCTCCAATTCCTCGACGCCCTGCAGAAGGAAAAACCCTACGTGGTCAAGAAATATTCTTCGCAGGTATCTTGAGAGAATCCAGTATCGAATCGATGACGAATTTTTTTTCCGCTACTTTTTTGGCCACGCGCAGAACGCCGACACATTCTCGCCCCAAAACTTATGAATTCTCTGGACCGGCCAGCCCTGGCGGGGAGGAGGGAAATAATGAACCGCACATTTGATCCGGCAAATGTTCCAGAAGACAAGTTGTATCCCGCAGCCCCAAACTTCGACGAATCTACAAGGGATTCGGCAAACACGGTTTTGGTCTTAAGTCGGCGTAAGACCGCCGTGTCCTTGATTATCTGTGCGGTTACCGGCCCTGCATTGGGCATCGTCGGAGTTCTTGTGTTTCTCGTTTTTCCAATTATGGGGGGATTCATAGTAGGGATAGCTGGACTCTGTTTGCTGGCCATACCATTTATTTTGTTCAGTCTATTCGACCGATCGCCGAAACTCGTGCTCTGCGAACAGGGAATCATTAACAACACGGAAGGTGAAAAGCAGTTCTTAGGATGGCTAAGGATGCGCGAGATTCGTCTGGTGGTAAAAAAAAACGCCCCCTTTCCGGCAAATAACACTTTGGCGCTCACTCTCGTTGGCCGAAACGGAATGGAATCAAGAAAGGACATTTCAGTGGACGGACTGAATCAACCCCCCGAAATGGTTCTGTCAATGGTTCAAGAACGTGCAGGGAATAGCCAAAAAAAATTCCTATTAAGGAGTTGAATAAATCCTTAATCCTAATTAAAGGCGCGGCAGGATGCAGATCCGTCACGAATTACGGTCTCCATTTCCGGGCCACTTCTTCCCCCCCGCGCAGCACGCGCAGCAAATTCCCGCCCAGCACCTTGTGAATGTTCGCGCGCGACCAGCCGCGGTTCAAGAGCTCCTGCGTGATGTATGGGTAGCACGACACGTCCTCGAGCTGCCGGGGCACGGTGCCGATGCCGTCGAAGTCGGAGCCGAGGCCGACGTGAGCGACGCCGGCGACCTTGGCGATGTGGACAATGTGATCGACGACGTCGTGGACGCTGCCGCGCGGCACGGGATGGTCGCGTTTCCACTGTGCCCAGGCTTCCTGAAACTCGGCGTCCTTGGGATATTTCTTTTTTAGAGCGCGGTAGGTCTGGAACATGTCCTTCATGGCCCGCGCTCCTTCGGGCACGACGAAGCCGGAATAGAAGTTGACCATGACCACGCCGCCGTTTTTGGCCACCCGCTTCAAGACGTCGTCGGGCACGTTGCGCGGGTGCTCGGCCACGGCGAACGCCGACGAGTGCGAGGCGATCAGCGGGGCCTTGGTCACCTTGAGGGCGTGCCGCATGGTGTCGGCCGACACGTGCGAGATATCGACGAGCATGCCCAGGCGGTTCATCTCCAGGACCACGCTTTCGCCGAAGGGGGTCAGGCCGCCGTGCTTGGCGGTGTCGGTGGCGGAGTCGGCCCAGTCCAGGGTTTCCGCGTGCGTCAGCGTCATGTAGCGGGCGCCCAGGGCATAAAGCATCCGCAAGACGCCGAGCGAATTGTCGATGGCATGGCCGCCCTCGATGCCGATGAGCGAGGCGATCTTGCCATCTTTCTTGATGCGGACAATGTCGTCCGCGCTATAGGCCATGGTGAACGTGTCGGGATAGGTTCGCACGATCCGGTGGATGAGGTCGATCTGCTCGAGGGTTTGCTTGACGGCGGTGCCTTTGCGATTGGTGTCGGCGGGCACCCAGGCGGACCAGAACTGGGCGCCGACGCCGCCTTTTTTCAGGCGCGGAATGTCGGTGTGCAGGCTCGGCTGCTCCTTGGTCAGGTCGTAGCGCTTGAAAAGGCCGTCCGCTTTCCCGCGCAGCCGCCAGGGCAGATCGTTATGCCCGTCGATGACCAGGGCCTCGCGGTGGATGCGCAGGGCCTGGTCGGTGAGCTGGACCGGCTTGCGCTCCTTAGCCTTGTCCTCCGCGGCGACGGACCCAAGGAAAAGAGCCCAGATAAACAGCAGATTTTGGATTTTCATTAGGATTATCTCGGAAGGATGCAACCGATAACCAAGTCCCTCCGCCATGCGTGGAATAGCTCGCTCGGCGGTTTAGCGTTCGCAATAACCTGGAAAGGTAGAAAACCAATTAAGCTGGATTTAACTCTTACTCGCTGGCCACTCGGTCGCCATGGAACCAGGGCAGATTCGCGTTTTCTTTTGTCCTTGAACTCCTCTTTCTTTTCCTTGTCCTTGAACTCCTCTTTCTTTTCCTTGTCCTTGAATTCCTCCTTTTTGCCATCCTCTTTTTTAGCCTTGTCGAAGCGCTGGTTCTGGAGCCAGCGGAGGTAAGCTCCCTCATCGTCGAATTTCTTGAGGGGCACCCAGCCCAGCTCCTCCCGGCCCGGGAGGGGAAGCAAGGCCCAGGTCTTGCCCGTTTCCCGGTCCACCATGATCAGGATCTCGCGGTTCTTGAAAACCTGATAGCGGCCGTTATTGTCTTTGGCCACGGGATCGGGCACGGGTTGGACCTTGGCCAGGAAACCAAGCGGATTCGTATCCTGCGTCTGGACCATTGAAGTTTGAACCATATCCAGGTCCACGGCGGTCTCCTGACCGCCGGCATCGAACGTCAACGACCCCCGGAAGGTCATGTCCATTTTTTCTTCCTTGAAGCGACCTTTGGCCCGATCGAAAAGCGCGTGGCAATCGCCCCTGTCCTGGCCTGTGATTTCACTTTTCCTGATGCGGATGGGCAGTCCCGCGGTTTGTTTTGCATCGGGCGCCTTGTGCTGATGCTTGCATGTGAGCGCGATCTTGTTCGAATCTTTTTTGTCCCAGGTGAATTGCTTTTCTTGGAGCCATTCTCCAAAGGGGCCCAAATCCAGCCTTCCCTTTCGCAACCAGGTCTTGTCCTTTTGGTCCTCCTTTGGGGGGAAAGCCTCCGCGGGCGTCTCGGCCCGCAGGTGCAGAGTGGGCAGGTCGATGCCGCAAATTATCGCCAAATTAATAGCCTGGAGGTCAGGTTTCGCGCTGGCCAACAAGGATTGCGAACCGAGTTCCTTGACGTGCTTCTCCCAGTTGTCGATTTTCACCACAGACAGGCGGCGTGGATCGATGTGGAACGTGAGCTCGGGGCGCATCTGGGCGTCGACAAAATCGGACAGGGGAGTGCGTGGTCCTTTCTGGGTGGAATCGAAGGCTATTTTGTTGCCGCCGACCTCGATGTCCATTTTGACGCCGAGGATTTTTTGCCGGACCACCCAGTTGCCTTCCACCTTTTCCTCCGGGGTCCAGCGGATATACAAGATTTGCTTTTGTTCCAGCCGGAGTTCCTGGTTTCGCATGCGCATGGCCAGCAAGGTCCTGGTTGTCCGGACCTGGTAGAATGGGCCGGATTTCTGGTCGTAGGCTTTCCACGCGATGTTTTCGCTGCCGTCGCCGGCGAAAACCGCCAGGGGTGACAGGACGGCCAGCACTCCTACCCCAAATCGATGCCAGATCATGGTTGATCCTCCAAGTTCACTTTTTCAAGAAGCCTGGCCAAACGTCTTGGCGAACCAGCCCAAAGTCGAGTCATGGCCCACCTCCGCTTGCGTAGTTCTTGTAGGACGGATGATTACCAATCCACCCTACCTTGTTTGCCACATTTCCGCGTGTGCAGAAATCCAGTGTAAAAGGTCCGCGCCTCCAGAACAAGCAAAGATGGGTAACAATTCCGAACTAGGGCCTTTCCAAGGGGAAGATATTGGTGACAATACCTCCCGGCAGGACATAATCGCCCGCGGATGAGGAATAGCCATGGGAGGAGATCGACGATGAACGCGGTCAAAATTGAAACGACCGTAAAAACCGATGGAGAACTGCTATTGTCGCAGTTGCCTTACCGGAAAGGCGATCGAGTCGAAGCCATTGTCTTGCTTTTAGACCCGGCCTCTCCGAAGACCAACTCTTATTCGGACGAGGCCGAACGGAAGCGCGAGGAGGCGCGAAAACGATTTCTCGCCCGTGCCCGGGCATCGAAATTCCGTTCCACTGAACCTTACCCAACGCGTGATGAGTTACATGAACGCCATTGACACGAATATTTGGGTTTACAGTCATGACACACGCGACTCGACAAAACAGCAAATAGCTGATCGGGTGATTGATGAAGTGCGGCCCATGGTCTTGCTTTGGCAAATCGGCTGTGAATTCCTCGCCGCCTGTCGCAAGCTGGAACCCGCCGGGTTTACCAAGGATGATGCTTGGGATGCCCTTGGGGATATGCAGGCCATGTCCGAAACTACCATCACGCCCGTTGCTGAGCTTTGGCCCGAAACGAAGGCGTGCCAAGAACGCTACTCTCTTTCCTTCTGGGATGCTTTACTTATTGCCACCTGTATTCGGGCCGGGGTTCAAATTCTTTACACAGAGAACATGGGCGCCCCGCGAACCATCGATGGCTTGGCCCTTGTCAACCCGTTCTTGCCGAAAGCGTGAATCCATTCTGCGGGAGGGTTTTCCTTCTGGCTAACATCTGGGGGAGTAAAAACGATGGCGGATTTTGGAATCTATTGGAAGAACTTTGCGAAGGAAGGCGAGCAGGGTGATTGGCCTTGCCTAGGTTGGTTTACTAACTCAGAGCGTCTTGCCCGCCAAATCCAGGCGGGTGATCGCTTGTGGCTATTCACGACGGGGGATGCCTGTGATATGCCCGAGAGCAAAATGGGTTACCTTGTGCAACTCTTTGTGGTGGAAAGCGTGGCGGGAAATCCAGGAAGCAATCATGAATACCCGCCAACGGATTTTGCTTTCTTTATTCGAGGTTCTAAAGCGGGTTGCATTAAAGTGGACCCGCCTTTGTTGGTGGACACGATTATTCGAGAGCCAGGAACCAATACAGACCTTTCAATTGGTAAAGTGCGTCAAAGTCCCTGGAAAATGAAAGAGGAAATGGCCTCCGCTTTGCGTTCGCTTTTAAAGCCTGGATAAGATCGTCAATGCGGCAGTCCAACGCCTGCGAGCTGGCACTGATTCCGGCGGTAGTCGATTCAATACGTGTTCGTTCGCGGTGTCCTCAGATCCAATCCAAATAGTCCCGGATTTTACTCCATGGCTCCGGTTCGTCCCAACATTCTGTATCTGGTGCACCGCTTTCCTTATCCGCCGGATAAGGGCGATCGCATCCGGGCTTTTCACGTGCTGCGCTACCTGGCGCGGCATGCCGCGGTGC
>CAZFGM010000523.1:0-5425 GCA_964518515.1 uncultured Alcaligenaceae bacterium
GGAGAAGATTCGTGACGGCAAGTTTGTCGTGACAGTCCATGCCGAAGAGGAGATGGACAACGACGACTTGGCCTTGGGGGACGTTATCAGCGGAATTCGAACCGGCGAGATCATCCCCCAGCAACGTGATAAAATCACGAAAGGCTGGAAGTATCGCGTACAAGGAGAAACTTTCGCTGGAGACCCGATTGAAGTGGTAGCGAAGATCGGAGCGACAGGAAAGGTAGTCATCATCACGGTGTACCGGCTATGAAAATGAAGCATCCGATAGTTTGCGATAATTGCGGTGCCCTGGAAGCGAGGATTCGCAAAATCACGCGAACGTACGGCAGCGGAGCCTCTCTGCTGGTGATTGAGCGGATTCCGGTAGTCAGTTGCTCACACTGTGGTGAAAGCTACCTGGAGCCAGAGACGGTCCGCGCGGTGGAGCGCATCAAACGCAATCGAAGAGAATTGGCCAAACGCCGGTCCGTCCCGGTCGCGAGTTTGTCGTGAGCCGATTTCCCTGGCCATCGAGGAAGTAACGGAGTCGCTATGTCGTTTTTTGCCTATGGGGGCTACCTGGTTGGTCCCACCCTGTTCGCGGCGGCCTTGTTATACCCCCATGACGGTTGGCGCCAAGGCCGGCAATGCATGGGCATCAGCGGGTCAGGGCTTTTCGGGCAGGCTTTGACAGTCCCTCATGCCCGGTTATTTTTTTTAACAACTGACATCGCAAATCAGGAAACGGTTATGGGATAATCCAGAATGAAAGGGGGAAAAACTGCTTCTCCTTTCCCTCTGATCCAAGGCCCCTAGGGGAGAAATGGAAAAAGCGCTGGGAACCAAGAAGAATACCCTTTGTGAATCGTCTTATAGATAAGGCGAATTTCCACTAGCCCGCAGAATTTGACCCAGGAAAACCCTCATGAACCCCTTGCAAAGCCGTCTGGCCGCCCTGCGTCGCCGCTTGCGCTGGGTGGTGCTGTGTCGTGGCGTGGGCAGCCTGGCCGCCCTGGTGCTGGCCGGCGTGCTTCTGGGCATGGCCTTCGACTGGCATTTCAATCTGCCCAGCGTGGTGCGCGCCTTGCTCCTGGTCGGCCTTCTCACGGGCGGCGGGCTCGTGGCCTGGCGGTTCCTGGTGCGGCCGCTGGTGGACAAGATGGATGATTTGACCCTGGCCCTGCGCGTCGAGGAGCAATATCCGATCCTCAACGATGCCCTGGCCAGCACGGTGCAGTTCTTGCAAACCCCCGAGGACGACCTGGCCGGCTCGCCGACGTTGCGCCGCGAGGCGGTGCAGCGCGCCCTGCGCCTGGTTCAGGGCTGCGATTTCAACGCCCTGGTCGATCGCCGCGGCGTGCGCTGGCTGGCCGTGGCCGCCCTGCTCGCCATCGGGGCCTCGGCCTTCGCCTTCTGGCAGTATCCGCTGGCGCCGACCGCCCTGGCCCGCTTGCTCGACCCGTTCGGCAACCACACCTGGACCAGGTTGACCGTGGAAGTGGATGGCCGCAAGGTCAAGGAACCCGTCGAAGTCGCCAAGGGTGGTGAATTTCACATCGGCGGCGAGTTGCAGGGCTATACCGGGGTTTTTCAGAGCGGAGCCGAATTCAAGACCAAGGTCGTCGTCAAGGTGGCCATCGAGGGCCATCCGGAAATCCCGGTGGCCCCGGAGGTCAAGGTCGATCCGGTTACCAAGGAAATCATGGGGATCGTCTTTGCCAAAAAAATCAGCAACGATTTTACCGGACAGGAAAGGACCATCCGGTTTCAAGTGCGGGCGTATGATTCCGTTTCTCAATGGCATGAAGTCCGGATTGTGCCGCCGCCGCGGCTGACCAAGCTGAACGGCCAGGAGTCGCCGCAGATCGACTATCTTTATCCGGCTTACACCGACCTGCCGCCGCGGCTGCATTCCCCCGCTTCCGCCGGCCACGGCACCATCGACGTCTGGGCCGGCACCGTGGTGACGCTGCGGGCCGCCGTCGATCGGCCGATTACCCGGGCCTGGATCGAGTATCTGCCGAAAGAACTCGTCAAGGAAATCAAGCCGGACAACGCGTTCCGCCAGCCGGCCATGCAGTTGCGCGTGTTCAGCGTGGTCGGGGCCGCCAATGCTCTGGACGCCATGGCCCGCTATGTGGCCGGCCAGGCCGTCTGGGACGCCGTGCCCGCCGTCATCGCCAAGGATGGCAAGCAGCTGGCGGTCACCTTCCAGCCCTGGGTCAACGGCAAATACGTCCTGCATTTCCAGGATAGCAAGGGTCTGGGCAATCCCTATAGCGAGGAATTGATCGTCAAGAAAGACCCGCTGCCCATCGTGAACCTGGTCAAGCCCACGCGCGATAAGATCCTGCTCCCGGATGCCACCCTGGTCATGCAGGTGGAGGCTACGGATGACCCGTTCGCCTTGCGTTCGGTGTACCTGGAAATCCGCCGCCGCAAAGCCCAGGGACGGCCGTCCCTGGGCCGGCCGGGGTATATCTATCTCTATCACCATGAGGCGACCGGCCGCCTCCTTCCGCGCATTTTTTTCGGCCTGGCCCTTCCGGTGCACGGTCCCACGCCAGTCCTGCGCCTGCGCCATAACAAACTCGACCTGGCTTACCGGTTGCCGCTCAAGGTCCTCCGGGTCGAGGACGGCGACGTGCTCATTGTGCAGCCGTTTGCCGACGATTTCAACAACGTCTATCCCTTCAATCCGCCCGGCAGCGGCGACCGCGTCGAGGTCCGCATCGTCGGCCAAAAGGATCTGGATCGCGAGCGCGACAATCGCCTCATCAAAGTCCAGGAAGAAATGGTTGACATCAAGAAACTGCAAGACAAAGTCTTTGAGGACGTCAAGAACATCCAGCAAAAGCTGGACAAGTTGCAAAAAGACAAGCGGAAACTCGAGCAGGATCCCAAGGTGGATGCCAAGGACCGGGACAAAACCCTCAGGGAACAACAGGAAATGATTCGCCGCGACCTCGTCAAGGCCGAAGAGAACCAGGATAAGGTCAAGCAGGACGTGGGTGTGGACCCCGACAAGGGCATTCGCGGCCAACTGCAAAAGCTGCAGGAACTGCTCGACGACAACAACCAGCCGCCGTCCAATGTCCGCGACCGCATCCGCATCTTGACGCGCGACCTTAAAGACCTGGCCAAGGAGCAACTACCCAAAATCGAGCAAAACCTGGAAAAGGCCCTCAAGGACCTGGGCGCCAAGAGCGGCAAGGAACCGCCGCCCAACAAAGACACCCCGCTCGACAAAGTTCAACAGCAGCAGCAGGACGCCCGCAAGGCCTTGGACAAACTGCTCAAGTTCCTCAATCCGTGGGCCAGCGTTCAGCAGGTGAAAAAACAGGCCGAGGAAATTCTTGACAAGCAGCAGGACCTCCTGAAGGACACGGGCAAGCTCGAAAAAAAGGGCAATGCCGCCACGGACGAGGAGATCGCCAAGCTCGTGGGCCAGCAACAAGACTTGGCGGATATGCTCGACACCCTGCTCAACAAATTAAAGGATGTCGGCGAGGCCCAGGCCAAGAAGGGGCATCCGGAAGCGGCCAAACGGCTCCGGGAAGCCCTGGAACAAGCCGTCAAGGAAGGAGCCGTTCAGGAAAGAAATAAACAAGCCGCAGACCGCCTGAAGAAAGAACTGGCTTTGGCCGAAAAGAATGGAAAAAAACAAGAGGCTGACCGCCTGCGAAAGGAATTGAAGGAAATCGAGGAGGATATTCCTATTAAACAGGCCATGGTCAATGCCAAGGAGAAGTTGGACAACAAGTTTGGCGATAAACGCAATCCCTTCCCCCACCAGGCCGAGGTCGAACAAGACAAGGCCATCAAGGGCCTGAAAAAAGTTCTCGACGCCCTGGAAGAAGATCGCGACAAGGCGGTCGCCCAGCAGCGACAAAGACAAGCCCAACAGGAAGAAAAGATCGCCGAACTCCTCAAGCGCCAGGAAGATCTGCACAAAAAAGCCCAGGAAAAATTGAAGGAGTTGGACATCCTGGAAAAGAAACAAAAGAAGCTGGCGGCCGATCTCAACAAGAAAATCGGCGATCCCAAGGAAATCAAGGCCGCGATGGACAAGATCGGCCAGCAAATGAAAGGCGTGCAAAAGGAGCTGGATAACCTGGCTCAGGAGCAGCGGCAGCTGCAAAAAGAGGCCCAGCAGCAGGCCCAGGACCTGGCCCAGGAGCCGCACGAGGCCGGCCAGGACCTGAAAAAAGCCGCCCAGGAAATGGAACGCGCCGTGCAAATGCTCGAAAAACGCGAGGACCCTGAAAAAGCTCAGAACCAGGCCATCGAGCTCCTCAAGGAGGCCAAGGACGAAATCCAGGACGCTCAGGAAGAACTGATCCGCGAGCAGCTCGCCAAGATCGCCGACAAGCTCAAGGCCCTCAAGGAACGCCAGGACGCCGCCGCTCTGGAAATGATCCGCTTGCAACAGGATTCCATCGGCAAGCTCAAGCGCTGGACCCAGGCCCTGTACGAAAGCCTCAAGGGCCTGGGGGAAGACCAGAAAACCATCAGCCGGGAAACCGACGGCCTCCGCGACAAAATCAAAGGGGCCAAGGTATTCGAGCGCATCATGGAAAAAGCGGTCAAGAACATGGACGACGCCGTCGATGCCATTACCGAGCGCCACGGCCTGGGCCGGCTCCTGGACTTGGACGAACTCGAACTGGCCAATGAGGCCACGCGCCAGGAAACCACCGTCAAACTGCAGCAAGAGGCCAGCCGCCGCCTGGGACGCCTCATCGACGCCCTCAAGAATGAACCCCAACGTCCGCCGCAGCCCAAGAAAAACGGCGCCAAGAAAAACCCCAAGCAGGGCGATCAACTCGGCGGACCCGGCGACGGCATTCCCGACATCGCCCAGCTCAAGGCCCTCCGCGACGAGCAAAAGGAAGTCAACCAACGCACTCGCGCCTTCGTCGAACGGCAGATCGCCATCTTCGTCGGCGGCGGCGGGGCCATCACGCCCGCGCCCCTGGATCCGGAAACCTTGCCCATGACCGACGCCCAGAAGACGGAACTGGCCCAGATCCAGGCCGAGCAAGCCGCCCTCCGCGAACTTTTAGAGCTGATCACCAACCGGGCCCCCGCCCAGAAGGGAGAAAATCCGTGATGCGTTTTATCGGCCTGCCTTTAACCATGACATTCTTGACCCTCCTCGCCGCCGCCCTGGATGCCCAGCCCGGCAAGGAACAGGAACTGGTCCTCAAAAAGAAGGCCGCCAAGGACGGCAAAAAAGAGGAGCCGGCCAAGGAAGATCCCCTCAAGGACAAGAAGGACGATCCCAAGGACCCCAAGAAAATCGAGCCCAAGGATTTGCCGCCCATTGGGGGTCAGGAAAAGCCCGAGGAAATCATCGCCCGCGTCAAGAAAAATATGGAGGCCTCGGCCAAGCGCCTCGAAGAAAAGGACCCCGGCGATACCACCCGCCGTATTCAACGGG
>CAZFGM010000524.1:0-5425 GCA_964518515.1 uncultured Alcaligenaceae bacterium
CCGCCTCGCCCAGGACCAGCAAGCCATTCAGGTCGGCATCGCCCCAGCCGCGAATGTCCTCGTGCACCGTGGCCAGGGCCGGCACCGCTGCCAGACTGCGGCGCAGATTGCCGTGATGGGCCTTGAGATGCTCCTGGGCCAGGCCATCCAATAACACCAGCCGTTCTTTCGGCAACAACCCCTTATCCACCAGCACCTGACCCAGGTTCTGGCTTTTTTCCTTCACCCAGGCCTTGAGGGCGGTCAGCAAGGCCTCGCGGCTCAAAAAATCCATCTGCAAGGCCAGCAAGCCGACTAAAAAATGCCGGTCGCTCGCGGGCGGAAGGATGGTGGTTTGGTCCATACGGCATTCGGGAAGACTGCGAGGAGTCGCTTGGGGTTTCTTCTATTTGACCAGAAAGGATAGCATCTGCAATGGCTTTTGGCCATGCCGTCGTCGCTTTTCTTTCCTAGCGCCGGTGAATGCGCCGCAGCCAACCCTGGTCGGTGGTGGTGGTTTTCCACGCCACCTGGCCCGGCAAGTACATCTGACTCATCACGTCGTCTCCCAGATTCCATTGGGTTCTGGACTTCGTGACCTTCGACCGCGTCTAACAGGTGGACACGCGATGTCCTTTCCACGATCGAAGGCCATCGATGAGTTTAGCACCCGGTTGGCCACAAGTCCTGGACTTTTCGGCACGGTCTTGGTCATCGAGCCGTCGCAGGGTCAGAGAGTGGGGTCAAATGCCAGAGTCAAGAGTCATGAAGTCAGGAATCGTACCACTCGGGCGACTGTTGGTGACCGACCACGGCGATCGGGCGGACTAACGGGCGCGGAAGCGGAAAGCGGTGCTGGATGTTAGCGGCACCGAGGTCCCTGCCGAATTGGGGCGGCGGCATCGGGAGAAGGTCGCGCAGGCGCGGCCATGCCGTCGTCGCTTTTCTTTCCTCAGCGCCGGTGAATGCGCCGCACCCAACCCTGGTCGGTGGTGGTGGTTTTCCACGCCACCTGGCCGGTGCGGGTCACTTCCAGGACTTGCGTCTGGCAGCCGCACAGGAAGCGGCCGTTGGCCAGTCGTTCCACGCCGCAGACCCCGGGCACTTTCAATTCCCAGAGTTTCTTGCCGGTGCTATCCACTTCGAGGAGGCGGCCGCCGCCGCCGTAGCAGGCCACCAGGTAGCGGCCCCCGGGCAAGCCATCCACATCGCCCCAGGTTTCGTTGTCCTCGGGTATTTTCACGGTACGCACTTTGTTGCCCGCGGCATCGATTTCTTCGATGATGCCGTTATAGGTCAGGCCGACAAAATGGCCGTTGGCCAGGCGGCGCACCCCATTCAGGGGAAGGTCGGTGATCTTGTACTTGCTCACCACGGTGTTGTCCTTGCGGACGATCAGGGCGTCATTACGGGTGCCGATAAAGGTGTGGCCATTGGCCAGGCGTTGGCAGTTGACCGGATCGCCGTTCACTTGGTGCCGCCACAGGATGTTGCCGTGGAAATCGCGCTCGGTCACCTGGTTGGTCTCGGCGATCAGGACGCGCTGGCCCGGCAAAATCTGGGCGTCCATCGGCCCATTGGCGGAGATGGTCCAGCGTTTTTTTCGGTCCGGCGTGCACTCCCAGATCCGATTGGTGTTGTACTCGATGGCCAGAGTGAAGCCGAGCGAACTGGGACCTTCCGGCAGTTTGGCCAGGTCGATGGCCGGTGCGTGGTCGCGCCACCAGGCCTGCCACAGTGCGCGGTTTTTCTTGGCCTGATCCGGGGAATAATCGAGAAACGGGGCCTTGTCCCCGGCGATGCGCTGCAGGATTTCCTCGGCGCGCCAGGCGAGGTCGCCATCGGCCACCGCCAGCAGGTCCAGCAGGGTCGGAATCGCCGCTTTGTCCTGGCCGGCCACCAGCCCCTGGGCTGCCCGCAAGCGCACCCAGGGATCGGCGTCCTTCAGAAGAGCCCGGACGGCCTTCCGCTGTCCGGCATCGGGCGACCGGCCCAGCACAAACCCCGCCGCTCCGCGGCGGGCGGCCAATTCCGCTTTCAAGGCCGAAGCCAAGGCCGGCACGGCTCTGCCTTCCCGCCAGGACAGGGAAGGCAGCCCGATCAAGATTTCTTCCTCGACGCCCCGATCATTGGCGAACGGCAGGTAATCCAGCAGGACCGCCGCCGCCTGGGGTGGTGCTTTTTGCCGTAACAACCGTACCGCGGCCAGGGGCAAGCTCGCCGGATGCTTCTTCCGGATCGCCGCCACACAAGTTTGCAGGCGCCGCCCGGTTTCCAGATCGGCCGGCGTGGCCAGGGCTTTTTCCAAAAGCGGCGAGGCCGGCGAACCGAACTGCACCAGGTCCTTGCTGGCCCGATCGCGACGGATAAACTGCGCGTCGCCCAGCTGCTGGATCAAGTCCCGGATTCTCCGCAGTTGATCCTCGCTCAAAGTGCGTTGGCGGAAAAAGTGGAGCAGGCCGCCGGCATCGACCGGGATGCCGTGCTCTTGTAAAAGCCGCGCATCCGCGTCGGTTTCTGCGCCAGCGCCCGCGGACCACGGCGGGAGCAAAAGGGCCAGAGCCAGGAGCAGGCCATGATTCCGCATGGAAGCCTCCGTGGACGAAACTTTCTTCCACCATACCCGCTCGCAGGCAAAGATAAAAGAGCCAGGCTCGCCGCCTCGCCGCCTTCAACCGATGGCGGCCGTGACCACAAAGGAAAGGATTTGCAATGGCTTTAGATTATAGATTATTCAAGCGTTTTACGACCGCATTTGCTCCAGCTGAGACCGCAGCCGGGCCACTTCTTGTTCAGCGGCCAACCGAGCCTGGTGTTCTTCGTCGGCCCGGCGTTGTTCTTCATCCGCCCGGCGTTGTGCTTCCTTCAGTTGCCGCCGCGCTTCGTCCAGGTCGCGCTGCAGTTCCGCCGGCAAAGGCAGCAATTCGCCCTGGTACCAGTAACGCACCCAGCCATCCAGAAGGGCCACTTCCAAGTCGATCTCCGGGACGGCATAGCGGCCGTTTTCGTTGGCGGTCACGCTGGTATACTTTTTCCCCGTTTGGTGAAAGAGCGTCAATTCCTGGCCGTCGGGATAAAACAGCAAGTAGTAAGGCACTTTCAATTCGCGCTCGTATTTGTGGAAACTGTCTTCATAATCCTGCCGCTTGTTGTGCGTCGAGACATACTCCATGACGAGAAAAGGCCCGGCCGGTTGAAACGGCAGATCGAAACTGCCGTTGGCCTGGATGGGCTCCTTCCAGACCACAATCATGTTGTCGGGCACAACCTGCCGCGGTTTACCCTGCCGGCCAAAAGGGTACTGGACGAGCAGTTCGTTAAAGACCTGCACCTCCGGGCGGCGGGCGTGGACCAGGTCGAGGCTCTCCAGGGTGATTTTCCGCTGCGTGGCTTGGGCGGTGGCTTCCATGAAATGTTCCAGGGGCAGGCTGCGCAAATAGGCCTGGGCGGCTTCCTCGTATTCGATGCGCAGCAAAGTTCGGGGTTTATTGATGGACATCCTCGTTCTCCTTGAAAAACCCGATGGCGGCCCTCAGAGGCTATCTGGAATGACGTAGGATAGGCTTCCAGCCTGCCTTCCCAGTCGCCCAAACCTTCGAGCTTTGGCAAGATCGGGACAGGCTGGAAGCCTATCCTACGACTTTGCGAACAGCCACTCAGTGTAATCCTTTCGGGAAATTCACGAAAGAGGAACCGGCCTTCTCCGGGGATATGTTCTCTTTCTTCTTTTGTAACCGTTCACCTCTCCGGAAGGGCTGGCCCGAAGCGTCAGCGTCAGAGCCGCGACCGTGAGGGAGCGGGAGGCGCCTGATTCGCTCCCTCACGGCCCTCACGGTCGCGGCTCTGACGGTCGGCCCGGAAAAAACCTGCAATAATGGGAAGGCACCTCTGAACGGTTACCTTCTTTTTTTGCATTGGTCTCTCCTTGTTTCCAGTGCCTTCTACCCCAAAAACCCCTTTTCGCGCAGCACCTTTTCGGCCCAGGCTTGTGGTTCGGGCGAGAGCGCGGGAATGGGTTTCTGTTCGCCATAGCGAACCCGGCGACGGTAGTTGCCGGCGTCGTAGCAGCGATCGAGAAGGGCTTGCAAATCCACATTCACTGGAGAATCTCCCGGAAGCAGAGGAATGGCGATGACAGGGAGACGATCGAGCAGGCGAACTGGATATACGAAATAATCTTCCAGGTTGTCGAAGTGGTGGATGCACACGTGGTAATCCACGGGACCAACCTTGCTAAAAAGCCTCGCAGGCGAAATGGCTGTGGTGTGCGTGGCGCCGCGCAACAAATCAATTTCCACGAGGTGGACCTTACTGCCCAGGATGTCCATTTGTTTTTTCTTGTACAGGTCCTGGCCGTGTTCCCCGGGCGTTTTGTTGGTCCAACTCAAGACCTCGATGATGGTCACCAGGCGCTGTCCCGGTTGGAAATAGACCTCCACGAAAGTTTCGCGGATCTCATCGTGGGGGACGTGGATCACTACCGGTTCCGTGGCCACGGCAATTCCTCCGCTCCCCGCGGGGGAAGTAACGCCGCCATTTAATTCCGGGCGCAGAACTTTGACATCGGGGCCGACGCGCCGCTGACTGGTCTCTACCCAAACCCGGGTCCCAATCCCGGTGTAATAGGGTGCCGGCAACTCCACATTTAACGAATCGCTGATATAGACAATTAGCCGGTCGTGTAAATCCGGAAAAATATTGGGGTCTTCCAGATACGGATCCATTCCAGGAAATGGTGAAGGCATATTTCTTCTCCAGAATTTTGTTCCACCGACTCCTATTGTAATCCACGGCAAGATGCCCTGTCAGCAGGAATATCCCCGTCTCCCCGGGTGCTTCGGGAAAATGAAAATCCGCCAAACAAATTCCTTGTACTTGCCCTTGCCCCCTCGTACAATCGCCCCTGCCCGATTGGGAATCCGTAGTGGAGGAACAACCCGATGAACGACCCCAAGGAACCCCAGGACAATGGTCAGGGGGTGTCGCGGCGGAAGTTTTTGCAAGGCACCGGGCTGGCGGCGACCGCCACGGCCCTCGGCGCCCCGCCGCTGCCCGCTCTGGCCGGCGATCCGGCCAAACCAGGCGCCGTGCCCGGCATGGGACCGGGACCGGTCAAATTCAGCCTCAACGTCAACGGCCGCAAGATGACCTCGGCCATCGAGCCGCGCGTCACCCTGCTCGACGCCCTGCGCAACTACCTCGACGTCACCGGCTGCAAGCGCGTGTGCGACCGCGGCACCTGCGGCGCCTGCACCGTCCTGGCGGACGGCAAACCCATTTACTCCTGCATGACGCTGGCGCTGGAGGCCCAGGGCAAGGCGATCCGCACGGCCGAGAGCCTGGTCACCGGCGACAAGCTCGACCCGGTGCCCGAGGCCTTCGCCCGCCACGACGCCCAGCAGTGCGGCTTCTGCACGCCCGGCTTCGTCGTGGCCATGAAAGCCGT
>CAZFGM010000525.1:0-5413 GCA_964518515.1 uncultured Alcaligenaceae bacterium
GCTGCGGGCGGCGTCCCGGTTATCTTTGATCACGAGGGGGTCAACCAGATCATCGATAATCTCATGGGGCAGGCCAACCCCTAACGCGGTCGAACCGCAGTGTAGTCCTCACGCTCCGCGTGAGGATGCCCGTCACGCGGAGCGTGACGACTACACTACCTTCTCCGTACCTTGCGGAGCTCTCAACTGGGTAGAAACTAAGGACTGCGTCGGCCTCGCGCCTGAGTTCAGCAACGCCAACCTCCATTCTTTTCATTCCCCAAAAATCCCCTTGGGCACAGGATAATCGGCCATGCCCGGCGGGTCGATGGCCAGGCCGCGGGCGAGGATGGCGGCGACCGCTTGCGGCGGCACGCGCTGCTTGTAGGTTCCGGGTCGAATTCCAGGGCCGAGGACCAGCAGGGGCACGTGCGTGTCGTACGGATGCGGCGAGCCGTGGGTGGTACGGTAAGCGGCCAGCGTCGGCGACGTAATTGGGGGGGAGATTTGATAGTACGGTTTGACGACCGCCATCACGTCGCCGCTGGCATCGGGGTGGAAAGATAGGCGGACCATTTCACCCAGCGGGTCGTCCTTGAAAGATGCGGTGGTCAATTGGGTGCGGGTGTAGGCCGCCTGGATGCCGGGCTGCTTGGCCAACCAGCCGGCCAGGGCGCGTTCGACCTTGGCCTGGTCCAATTTCAGTTCTTTCAAGACGCCGCGATTGAAATATATCCCCTCGCCGCTGACCGCCTCGATCCACGGCAGCTTGCCGCCTTTCTTGGCGAAAACTTCATCCAGATAGGCTGGGGCGCGCGTGGTGAACAACCCGGGCGGCACCCGGCCGGCGTCCTTGCCCTGAACCTTCGCCACCTCCGGAATCGGGCAGATGCCGTGATCGGCACTGACGGCGAACAGGTATTTGCCTTTGCCTACTTTGCCATCCAGATGATCGAGCAGTTCCCGCACGATGCGGTCGGATCGCAGAGTGATGTCGAGGACTTCCTGGGAGTCGGGTCCCCAGGAATGGCCGACCAGATCATTGCAAGAAAAGCTCAGGCACAACAGGTCGGTCGCGTCTCCCTGGCCGAGTTTTTCCGCGTCGATGGCCCGCTTGGCCAGGGCCAGGAGCAGTTCGTTGCCGAAGGGCGAAGTGGTCATGGCCAGGTAATAATCGCGGCTGATCTTGTCCTGGCCGCCGGTGGTGGCATGGGGGAAGGTCCGGCCTTGCTTGAAGCCGGTGCCTTCAAAGGCATTGTCGTCAATGCCGCCGTGCTTGACGTAATCCAGGTCGGGCAGCAGGCGGGTCCAGTCCTTGCCGAACCACTGGTCCGCCATCCGTTCTTTGTTGAAATCCACGACCCAGGAAGGCAGCGAGTCGGCATAATGCGTCGAGGTCACGAACATGCCGGCGCTGGTGCTGAACCACAGGCAGAGCTGGGCGCGGAGGGCGGCGAGCAAGATGGCGGCGCGGTCCTTGATGGACAGCGACACGACTTTGCTCTTGCCTTTGGTCGCGCCCTGGAGGACGTCGCCGAGGGTGGGGGCGCGGCGGCGGATCGGCGCCGCCCCATAAACCTTCAAGCCGTTATCGCGCGGCGCCGGCACCGGCCGGTGTTTTTCCGACTCGACCGAAGTCACAAAATCGCCGCGGCCGCGATCGTACCAGGCGTTGGCGATGATGCCGTGTTTGTATGGCGAGGTGCCGGTCAGCAGCGCGGCATGGCCGGCGGCGGTCACGGTGTGCGAATAGGGATAATGGCAGTTGTCGAACCAGGCGCCTTCGTCCATGAGCCGGCGAAAACCGCCTTTGCCGTACAGCGCTTTCCATTTCTGGGGATAATCGCCGCGCATTTGGTCGAAGATGACCAACACCGCCAGGCGGGGCTTGGCGGACGACTTTTTTTCTCCCTCGGGTTGACCCAGAAAAAAGAATCCCAGCGAGCCCAGCAGGCCGGCCAGGACGAGGACAATCGTCAGGCGATGCCAGCGCAGAAACATGAAAACCCCTGACGGAGACAACCCGGCCTGCAGGCGGCAACACCGCGCCGAAAAGAAACTTCTTGTGCAGCCAACATTCTACCCGCTCCTACCGATCAATTCCAGGGCGGCCTTTGATCGGTACGGCGCGGTGTTGTAGACCTCTCATATCTTACACGCACACTGCGCTCCGTACCGACCAGGCAAGGGGCAGAGCCCCTTGGTATCCCCAGAAAAAGGGAACCACAAAGACACAGCGACCACAAAAAGGCTGCCACCATATCCCCGCGTCAGTAAACGAAGGCGTTTCGGTTAATAGAGCGGACCTCACCCTGTTGCTCTTGTCAAACCACGAGGGGGTTCACCATGAATAGCTTTGAACGGCATCACGGCGATTCCATCCGCTTCGGCTACCGTTGCTTTGATCATTCAATACATCGATCGTGGTGGGTATGATTCTGGTCGTTTGCATCCCGGCCGTGCAGGCGACCTCGTGGGTGGCCTTGTGGCAGCTGGTGGACCAGGCCGACGTCATCGTGGCGGGCAAGGTGGCCAGGATCGAGCCGGCCAAGCCGGCGGCCGGCCCTATGAGCATGCCGTGGTGGACGTGGGCACGGTAATCAAAGGGCCCGCGGGCTTGAAGCAGGTAAAGGTCCGCCAGTTTCCGCCGCCGGCGCCCGCCAACCAGTCATTGCCGGCCTGCGGCTGTGCTACGGCGCCGGAACTGAAGGGATCTGGCTGTTTACCAGGGATGCCAGGGAGAACGTGTGCAGCTACGTGGCTCACCGGTCCTGGGATGCGACGGCGGCCCATTATTTGATCGTGATCAGGATCCTTCAGGCCGAAGCGCTTGCCGCGCCGAGCTGGAGATTCCCAAGCAGGGAAACCTGCGCCCCGATGCGCGGGTCGTCGAATCAGCTTGAAGAATGTCTCGGACCAACCCATCACCCTGTTGCTTGCGGGCTTGAAATTGGCTGGGCGACCAGGCCAGCCGCCTGGCCCGCAGAGGTATTTGCGAGAAGGGACCATGAGAATGCAACGGCCTATTTTGTGCGTGGCGGCGGTTGGCGCCTCCTGGCTGGTCTCCGCCCTGGTGCCCAGCCGGCGCCCGTCAAAGTCAGTGAGCAGTGGGTAGCGTCTGCCCCACCGACAAGCTGAAGCTCTTACCCAAGGAAGCGGGGTCTTTCGGCTACCTTGGCGATGCCCAGGCATTCAAGAAAGTCTGGGAGCACCTGCAAGTGCGCAAAGGCCCGGCCAAGATGCCGGACATCGACTTCCAGGAAAACCTGGTGCTCTATTGGCACGGACGCGACTACGTCACACAGGGTTTTTTCTCGGCTGTCGCTCCAGGAGGGTACGCTCACGGTGAGCATTATTTCAACGCAAATCGGCGTGGGCAAGCTGGACAATTACCAATTGCCAATTGCAAATTACAAGCAAGTTTGAAAATCTTTTGGAATCCTCTTCAAAAATTGGCAATTGGTAATTGGCATTTGGCAATTTTGTTTGCGACAACTTTTTGTCGCAAAAACGGCCCGAAGGGCCTAACGTAGGACTGGCTTACCATTACCACGTCACTTTTCCTTCTTATCCGCGGGCGAATTCCTCGGTCAAGTTCAGGGTTGCCAACCCATCCCTCGCCGATGACAATACCTCCTGTGAAACCCAATCTCTTCAACCTCATAAACGAGGGACCAATCATGTTGGCATTGTTGGCAACGTTGTTGACCGGGTTCCCCGCCGCCGCGGCGGACGAACCGCCGGCCAAGCTCGAGCTCTTCGCCAAGGAAGGCTGGTACAAGAGCCAGGAAGGCAAAGAACAGGACTTCGTCGGCATCTTGCACAAGATCGAGCGCAAGAAAGGCGTCATCGGCTTCGGCCGGTTCAATCCCTACTACCTCGTCATGGAAGCCGCCGGCAAAAAAAGCCAGCGCGAGGTGTATATCGGCGGCAAGCCGGCCATCCTGGCCCCGTACGTGGGCAAGAAAATCAAACTGAGCGGCAAGCCGGTGGACCTCGAAGTGGAAGGCCGCAACCATCGCGAAATCTGGCCGGCCCGGCTGGTAGTTCTGGCCCCGCCGAAAAAAAATGGCGATGGGCCCAAAAGCATTATCATCCAATTGGAGGAGAAGCTTCCGGTACAGGGTGACCCAGCCCTGGCCCAGGAGAAAGGCCAGAAAGAATTGAAGATTATCGCCAAAGCCTTCTGGCGCTATGCCTCGCCCTCACCGGATGGACCGAAAAAGGGACTCCAGCTGGTGCTCCGCAGTGCCGCCGAGTTGGTGGCCGCCACGCCATTCAGCAGGCTCGACGCTCCGCAACAAGTCGTCGAGAAGATGGCGACCGCCGAGCTGGCCAAGGCCCTGAAAGTGGACACTATCGACTGGAAAACGCGGATGTTGGTCGTCGTCACCGCGGGCGTCAAACCGACGGGCGGCTACAGTGTGGACATCCTCTCGGTAAAAGTGGCCGACAAGACCGCCACGGTAACCTGGAAGTTGAACACCCCAAAAGGTTTTGTCACGCAGGCCTTCACTCATCCCGGCCAGGTCGCCCTGGTCGAACGGTTTGACGGCGAAGTGAAATTTGTCGCCGGACCTGCCGGTCCGCCGAAGCGGAAGGAAAAGCTCGATCCGGATGTTCCTGTCCCGGACCCGAAAGCCGATCCACCAGGTCTCAAGGTCCTGGCCCTGGCCTCCGGCCGGGGCGCCCTGGGCTCGCGTGTTGTCCGCACCGCCGGGGAAGCCATGAAAGCCTTCGGGACAAAAGACGAAGACGCCGCCAACGCCCTCCTCGCCAAGATGCTCAAAGTGGAAAAGATCGACTGGCAAAAGCACATGCTGATCCTCATCAGCGGCGGCGTGCAGCGCAGCGGCGGCTACAGCGTCCAGGTCAACAAGCTTGCCATCGCTGACAAGACCTTGACCGTCCACTGGAAGCTGAACCGGCCGAAACCCGGCCAACCGGTGACCCTGGCCTTAACTCACCCGGGATTGATGGTGCTGGCGGATCGCTTCGACGGCGAAGTGCGCTTTGATCCCGCTCCACCCAAGGGAGGCAAAGGCCTTCCTGATCGGCGATAAAACATAACTTTCTTCGGGAAAAAATAGTTGTGGCGATTTCCACTCGCGTCAAGGATTGCCTTACTTTGACGCGAGTGGCGGGAGATTGTTACTCCATTTTGAACCAGGCCTCTAAATGGCCCTTCATCCGACCCGGCAGGATTGGCACCCTGTGCAGGCGGATTGGACGCGAGTGGAAAGGACCAAAACGTAACTTTCTTCGGGAGAAATAGTTATGACGATTTCCACTCGCGTGAAGGTTCCTTGAGTTAACGCGAGTGCCCAGAGATTGTTACCCCATTTTGAACCAGGCCCGATTTCCCATTAAAGAATGGCAGTAACCGTTCAGGGTTTGTTACCCTGCTCCGGGAAAAAGGAAGAGAAAGAGTAAG
>CAZFGM010000526.1:0-5409 GCA_964518515.1 uncultured Alcaligenaceae bacterium
ACAGCTCCAACTCGGCAATCCGCTCGTCGAGCACATCAACGAGCGCCAGATCGACTTCGATCGACTTTGCGTAGGTGTGGGTTGTCGAAGCGCTCGGCGGGCGGGATAGCGGGCTAGCGTTGAACGGAACCGGGCCCCCCGGTCAGGCCACGGGTTTCAGCCGGGCACCCTCTTGGGGATTTGTATCCAGAGCAAGAGATCCTGGCCCGTGCAAACCCCATTTGCAAAATTAAGGTCGCCTTATGCGGTATATAGCGAATTTCCGGGGGACCGTTGGAAGTCGAACCGGCAAACATCTTGTCCACTGGAAGACCAAGTAACCGACAGCTACCGTAGGTTCCGTTCAACGGCCCGCTATCCCGCCGCGGGTCCAAGCAAGGGCCGCGATCCCGAACCTGCCCGCGGCGGGCTAGCGGGCTAGCGTTTTAGGAAGCAAATGCACTGGAAATCCATCTGGCTTTGTGCTATTTTAATATTACCCTTTCGCGAGTGTTCCATGCAGAATCGCTGGTTCCGATTTTTGGCCCTGAGTTGCAGCCTGCTTTTGGTGCTGCCGCCGGGGTGGTGCTGCATGCTGCCGGATTTCTCCGAGCCCGAGGATTCCACTTCCTGTTGCTGCAACTGCCCGCATTGTCCGAAACCCGCCCCGCCGCCGGCCGAACGGGAACCGGTGCAACCGGAAAAATCGAGCAAGTGCCCCTGTTTCGAGCGGCACTCCACATTCCCGGATACGCCAAAACCGTTGCCCGCCGCGGAGGCCCGGCCGGGGTTTCTGCCGCTGGTGGATTCTGGCTCGAGCCTTTTCTGGGCCTATGGGGATAATCCCCTTTCTCCGCTTCCCCAGACCAGTCTCTTTCTTCTGCACTGCTCTTGGCTTTGTTAAGAGGGTCATTGCGCGCGTTTTTTGAGGCCGCGCGCCCTTTCTATTTGGACCCCCTTTTTTCCCTCACGAGATAGTGCTCTGTGTGGCGCTTTCGGCTATTACCGTGGGAATACGCCGTCCGCAATCTGTTCCGGCGGCCGGTCCGCAGTGCGCTGACTTTGAGCGCCCTGACCCTGGTCATCTTCCTGGTCTTTGTGGTGGTGGGTTTCATCCGGGGGCTGGAACTCAGCCTGGCCGTCAGCGGCGACCCGCAGGTGGTGCTGGTCCATTCCCTCGGGGCCGCGGAAAATGTCGAGATCTCGTCCATCGCCGCGGGGAAATACGGGGAGGTGGAGGCGGGTTTAAAGGCGATTTTCCAGCGGCCCGGGCCGGGAAATACCCGAGTGATTTATGCATCGCCGGAAGTGTATCTGGGCACCCAGGTCAAGACCGAAGGGGAGGAGCAGTTGACGCTGGGCCTGATTCGCGGGGTGACCCCGACGGCCCTGCTGGTGCGGCGCAAGGTGCAGATTCTGGACGGGCGCTGGCCCGGTCCGGGCGAAGTCCTGGTGGGCCGGCTGGCCGCCGCCAAGCTGGGCCGCGACGCCGGCGTTCTGGCAGTGGGCCGGTCCCTCACGATGGAAGGACAACCCTGGCGCATCAGCGGTCATTTTGCCGCCCTCGGCTCGGGCCTGGAATCCGAGCTGTGGTGTCCGCTGGACGATTTGCAACACGCCCTGAAACGCAAGGATCTGGATTTGAGCATCGTGGCCCTGACGATGGCCCCTGGAACGTCGTTCGGCGACGTGCAAGAGTTTTTCATGGAACGGCTAAATGATCTGGAGCTGCAGGCCACGCCGGAGACCGCTTATTACCAGGCGCTGCACAAGCATTATGCCCCGGTGCGGGCGCTGGCGTGGCTGGTGGTTGTGCTGGTGGCCGGCGCGGGTATCTTTGCCGGGCTCAACACCATGTATGGCGCCGTCGTGGGCCGGGTGCGCGAGCTGGCCACGCTGCAGACATTGGGGTTTTCGCGGCGTGCCATCGCCCTGAGCTTGATTCAAGAAGGTGCCCTGTTGGCCGCCGCCGGCGCGGTGCTGGCGGCCGCCTTCGCCCTGCTCGTGGTCAACGGAACCGCGGTGCGCTTCACCATGGGCGCCTTCACGCTGCGCGTGGACAGCGTGGCCCTGTTGATCGGCTGCGGCACGGGACTGTTGCTCGGCGTGGTCGGGGCCATCCCCCCGGCCGTGCGCGCCCTGCGCCTGGTCGTGGCCGACGGCTTGAAAGCGGTGTGATTCCACGAAACTGTAGTCGCAGGCTTTAGCCTGCGAAACCTCGCACCCTGAAGGGTGCGGCTACCAGAAAAAGAATTTTTATCCCTGAAAGGAGTTCATTATGCGTTATTTGACTTGTTTCGTTGTTATCAGCGTAATAGTGGCGGGATGTTCGCGGGACAACTCCTCGCCGCCCAATACCCCGTCCAGCGATGGGGCGAAATACCTTCTGGCCCAGGAACCCGCCGGCGCGTTGCCGGTCAAGGAAGTGCGCCAGAAGGCCAAGGACGGCGAGGACGTGGTCATCGTGGGACGCCTCGGCGGCTCGAAGGAAGGAACTTTCAGCCCGGATCGTGTCCTTTTCTTTATCGTGGACCCGGGCTTCAAAACGTGCGACGAGATTCCAGGGGACACTTGCCCCACTCCCTGGGATTATTGCTGTGAAGACGCCACGGTTTTGAAGCAGGGCATGGCCACTGTCAAGGTGGTCGATGATCAAGGCAAGACCATTCCGCAAAATGCCAAGACATTCCTGGGTTTGAAGGAATTGCAAACTATCGTGGTTCAGGGAAAGGCTAAAAAGGACGACAAAGGCAACCTGACCGTGCTGGCCAGCGGCATCTATATTCGGAAGAAATAAGGTAACCGTTCACCTTCTCCGAGGGGAGCCGGCGTGAGTCGTAGGTTAGGCTTCCAGCCTGACTTTGGCCTCTGTCAGGCTGGAAGCCTAACCTACAGGCGGTTACAAATAAGGAGCGGTGCTCATGAATGCCAACGTCGATCTGCGCCAGCTGGCGCGGCCTCGGGAAAATGAAGCGGCGCCGCCGGTGTCGCGCTCGCGGCGGCATTTCTGGACGCGCTACGGCCTGCCCGGAGTGATCCTCTTAGGCTTTGTGGGCCTGTTGGCCTGGGCGGCCCGCGACCATTTCTTGCCGACGCGGCCGGTGACCGTGGTGCCGGTGCTGACCACGACGGCCGAGGGGCAGCAGGAAGGCACGCCGCTGTTCCAGGCGGCCGGCTGGATCGAGCCGCGGCCGACGCCGATCCTGGTGGCCGCACTGGCCGAGGGCGTGGTGGACAAACTCCTGGTCGTGGAAGGTCAGGAAGTTAAGCCCAAGGAAACGATCGCCCTCCTGGTGGCCAAGGATGCCGAGCTGGCCGTGCAAGCGGCCGAGGCCGACCTCGAACATCACAAGGCGGACGTCATCAACTCTCGGGCTGTCCTGGAAGCGGCCACGGTCAACCTGGAAAAACCGGTCCACCTCCAGGCCGCCCTGGCGGAAGCCGACGCTCTTTTGGCCCAGAAGGAAACCGAACTGGCCACACTGCCTTTTCAGATTCGCGCCGCCGAGGCCCGCCGCCACTTCGCCAAGGTCAGTTTCGACAACAAGAAAAAGATCTTCGCCGAGGGCGCCCTGCCGGAGCTTCAGTTCCATCAGGCCAAGAGTGAATGGGAAACCGCCGAGGCGACCGTGCTCGAGCTGCAGGCCCGCAAGGATAAGCTTGCCCGGGAAATCGAGGCCCAGAAGCTTAGGCGCGACGCCCTGCGCCTGCGCCTGGACTTGAAGGTGGACGAAATCCGGCAAAAAGCCGACGCCGTGGCCAAACTGAAAATCGCCGAAGTCCATCTCCGCCTCTCTGAAATCGCCCTGGAAACCGCTCAACTGCGGCTGGCGCGCATGACCGTGCGTGCCCCGGTCGCCGGCCGGGTGCTAGCCCTGGTAGCCCGCCCGGGAACCCGCATGATGGGCATGGTCCAGGGCTCCCCGCAGGATGCCAGCACCGTGATCACCATGTACGATCCGAACAAGCTCCAGGTCCGCGCCGACGTGCGCCTGGAGGACGTGCCGCGAGTTCAACCGAAGATGAAAGTCCTGGTCGAAACGCCCGCGGCGCCCGCTGGACCGATCCAGGGCGAAGTCCTCTATGCGACCGGTTTTGCGGACATCCAGAAAAATACCTTGCAGGTTAAGGTGGCCCTCATAGCGCCGCCTTCGACAGTCCGGGCCGACATGCTGGTGCGGGCGACGTTCCTTGCGCCGCCGACGAAGTCGGACAAAAAGCCGGGGGAAAGGCTGCGGCTGTTGATTCCGCGAAACCTGGTGGATTCCGCGGAGGGCAGTTCGCGCGTATGGCTCGCGGATCAAGCCGCCGGCGTGGCCCGCCAGCGGACCGTCAAGCTCGGCCTGGCCAGCGGCGATCTGGTGGAAGTGCTCGATGGCCTGAACGCCGCCGACCGCCTGATTTCCGGCGGCCGCGACGGCCTGCGCGACGGCCAGCGCATCACCGTCACCGGCGAAGATGCCGGCCCGGGCAGTGGACAGGCCCCGCCCTCCCACCGCCTGCAACCCGCCGACCACGGCAAAAAGGGAAACCATAAGTGACGGAGTGAATACCGACGCCCGGGGGAAATTCAAGGCATGACCGGCACACAGGGTGCCGATCCTCAAATTTTTTTCAAACCTGAATCATTCGGAGGTGTAACATGCGATCGCTTCTGTGTTTTGCGACCATGGGAATCGTGGCGTTGGCCGCGACTGGCTACGGGCAGGATGCAAAAAAGAAACCGGCCAAGGCGGAGATTACCAAGGCCATGTACATGGTCCAGGGCCTGCACTGAGGACTCTGCGCAACGGCCCTGGAGGGGTCGCTGAAGAAGGCCGAGGGGGTCAGGTCTTTTAACGTGAATTTCAAGGGCAAGTACGCCACCATCGATTTCGATGAAAAGGTGATCTCGGCGCAAGAGGTGGCCCGCGCGATGTACCAGGCCAGGCACATGATGGGTCCGGACATGCAGTATGGCGGAACGCTGCTCTTGAGCGTACCTGGCGCCAAGGATAAAGCCACGGGGGCGAAGGCCACAGCCGCCTTGAGCAAAGTCGAGGGCGTCGCCAAGGTGACGTTCTTTCCGCAGCAAAAGGCGGTTAGCATCGCGTTCGCCGCCAAGGGCAAGGTTACCAGCAAGCAGTTGATCGAAGCGCTGGAAGAGGCCGGTTTGAAGGGAGTCCAATACGGCGCGGTTCGCAAAGGCAAATAGTGAATGGCAGGAACGGGTTGGCCGATCCCAAGAACAGGCTGGACAAAGTAGAGAAACTCAAAAGAGCCAAAAGCAATCCGTCCAGCAATGAACTCCGGATGGTTATACGGGGGGCGGCGATAGGAATGGCAAGTGATCGGGTAAGCGCTTGACGCTTAAGCTTTTTGACCGCTCCCCACCTCAATCAGGAAGGAGAGTTCCCATGAAAAACATATTCTTGTTGACTCTGCCGGCAC
>CAZFGM010000527.1:0-5408 GCA_964518515.1 uncultured Alcaligenaceae bacterium
ATGACAGTATTTCGGGGTGACATACCGTATGACAGCGAGGCGGCTAGGACTCAGTAGCCCCACCGATCCGACGGAATGTAATTGTCGTCGTAGGTTGTTGATCTTCCCCAAGCAATAATTCGCTAAAATGATCTTGTGGGGGATAGGGTCGCTCCCGAAACCCCGAAGCCTTCCGGGTTCCCCCGCATTTCTTTTTGAAGGCGCGCCGAACAGGAAGGCACGGCAATGCAATTTCTGGAAGCGGTGAAGCGGTTTTTTATCGCATGGCAGAAGACCGCCTTTGAACCCCCTTACACGGACGAAGAGCGTAGCGCCATTGCGGGAGCCGGCCAATCCACAACTCGACATGGGATTCCAGCCCCCTGTGAAACGACTTGGCTTCTCCGGTTTGCACAAGAAATTAGGGACCGAATTCGTGAGGCTTGTAATGGTGTGTCCTTACCTTTCAGTTTGGGGCGGGGGTTAACCGAAAGGACCACGAAGGCCCTCGAAGACTACTTGGCGAAGATCGAAGTTGTCTGCAAAACTCTACCAGGCTTGTCAAGCAATTATCGGGCCAGCATTGAGGCCCAGCTCGAAAGGGAAATGTGGGCCTGCAATCGCCTGCCCAGGGATGAAGAGGGAAACCCCGAAGATGCGGAGCCACCGATTTTGGAACTGCTTTCCTCCGTCATGGCTCTTGTCCCTGCCGCGGGCCCCGAGACTGTGCCGACCGATGCAACGGTCCCACCTGCCGGAAAGAGCGAACCGCCGCCGGCCGACTCGACACCGCCGGCTGCGCTAACCGCCGTGGAACGGGCTATGCAAATCTTCCTGCGCGACACGCGCCAAACGAAGGTTGAAATTGCCCGCCAAGCTGGGTGCCATCCGTCCGTTCTTTCGCGCGAAGGACCTTTCACCCGATTGTGGGACGCGCATCACGGGACAGTTCCCAAAGGGAGCAAGGCGAAGGACGGAACAATGGAAGCCGAAGCTAATGAAGAGAGCGCGTAGTCAATTTTCCTGTCAACGCTTCCCGACGAAAACCCTGGTTTTTCCAGGGTTTTTTCGTTTCTACTGTCAATGACTGGTCAATGCCCGGGTGGATTCTACGGAGGGACAGCCGTGAACGATCAAGACCGTGAATACCCGATTGTTTGGCTTCTTTTACTGGAGCGCGGGAGGCGGACTGGCGATTTCGAGCTGGCCGCCCAATCGAAGCGAGAGCTGGCCCGCCTTGGCGTCTACGTCACCTATCGCAAGCCCAAGAAAGAGAAAACGCATGAACCCGCCGCCAAGTGAACCGTTGTTGGTCTCCGACGTGGCAGCCGCCGCCTTGTGCGGTTGCTCGCGCTCCCACTGGCACGCCCTGGCCGCGGCCGGCAAGATTCCGTCGAGCGTGAAGCTGGGCCGCAAGCGGTTATGGCGACGCGAAGAAATTCAAGAGTGGGTTGCCGTGGGCTGTCCCGACTCGGCGACGTGGCGAGCGATGCAAGCCGCGGGGCGACGGTACCCCCGTGCGATTTGATTCCCAAAACGCCGAGCGCCGGGACACTACCCCGGCGCTTGGCCAAGCTGAAGGAGCCCATCCGTGAGCAAGCGTATCGCTGATTTTTTACCCGGCCCGAAGCCAAGTGACAAGGGCACGTCAACCGGGCTTGGCCCAAGCCTCTCGGCGCCGGAGCTATTTTTCGATCTTGGAAGCGCAACGCCCGGCCTACTGGCCGCGTTCTGCCAACGCGCCGGGATCGACCTGGCCGAGGCCCGTCAGAAAATCACCCGCAAGCATCGCGAGGACCGCTGGCTCTACCGCCTCGCCGCCGAGGTTCATGCCGACAGTGACCTGGACGGCCCGGTGACGCACCGGGAGTTAGACGCCGCACTGGACGGCCTGCGCGACGAGTTGGCGGACACCCTAACAGCGCCCTGGGAGGATGACGATGACACGCCGACGTCTGATTGAACTTGTCCGGGATCGCGTGCAGCGTAACGGCAAGAGGGAACCCTTGACGGAAGAACGCCGCGGCGACGCCGGGAAAAATGGCCAAGCCCCCGGCGAACTGCCGGGCGCTGGCGAAAAGAAATCGTCACAGGCCCCGGCGGAGCTGGGCATCCTCTTGTCCAACGTCCAAGCTCAGCGCGTCGAATGGCTCTGGCTGGGGCGCATCCCCCTTGGCAAACTGACTATCCTTGACGGGGATCCCGGCCTGGGGAAGTCCGTTCTGACCCTGGACCTGGCCGCGCGGGTTTCGCGCGGGATGCCGATGCCGGACGGCGAACCGGGGGAGGACCGCGAGCCGGCCGGCGTTGTGCTTTTGTCGGCGGAGGATGGCTTGGAAGATACCATTGTGCCGCGCCTCGACGCCGCCGGCGCCGATCGATCGCGCATCCTTGCGCTGGACGCCGTGCCCGGCGAGAACGGCCCCCGCCCCCCTGTACTGCCTTTCGACGCGCATTGGCTGCGCGGCGCTGTCCAGCGAATGAAGGCCACGCTCGTTGTGATAGACCCACTGACCGCATATCTGGCCGCGGAAGTCAATGCCCACCGGGACACGGACGTGCGCCGGGCATTATTTCCCTTGGCTCAGCTTGCGGAAAATACCGGCGCGGCCGTGATTGTCATTCGCCATCTGAACAAGGGCAACGCCTCGAATCCGCTTTACCGCGGTGGGGGAAGCATCGGCATCATCGGCGCCGCCAGGTCCGGCTTGCTCGTGGCCAAGGACCCGGACAACCCGGACCGGCGCGTGCTCGCCTCGACAAAGTGCAACCTGGCCAAGCTGCCGACTGCCTTGGCCTTCGCCCTCGACACCGGACCAAACGGCGTCCTGCGCATCGGCTGGACAGGCCCCAGCGCCCACACCGCGGAAAGCCTTCTGGCCCTGCCGCGCGATGATGAGGAGCGCGATGCCGTGGCCGAGGCCGTGGACGTGCTGCGGTCTATTCTGATCGGCCGCCGCAAAGCAAGCGACGCGAAGCGCGAGGGACGCGCTGCCGGCGTGTCGGAGCGCAGCCTACTCCGCGCGAAAAAGATTCTTGGCGTCCGGACCGAGCGCGTCGGATTCGGCCCAGACGGGGAATGGTTCTGGTCGATTCGGGCGCCCGAACAGGGGATTGCAACGCCATAGGATGCCAAGCCCCAGGGTTTGGCAACCTATGGACAAAACCGGCCCCGAAGCCGGGCGAAAAACGCAAGAATCCCTGTGTTTCCGCCAAAGGATGCCAAAATCGCCATAGGTTGCCAAGCCCCATAGGTTGCCAAAGGTTTGGCAATGTATGAGAAAGGGTGAAAACTACCCTATGACCCCGACCGCCCGCACCCTGGCCTTACTCCGGCGCGAAGGATTCATGCCCGCCGTTGTCGAGCGCTGGATTCCGGGGGCCAACGTCCGGGCCGACTTGTGGCGCTTCGGGGACGTGCTCGCCGTTCACCCTGGCCGGCGCCTGTTTTTGATCGTCCAAACGACCACGTTGCCGAACCTGGCCGGGCGGTTGGCCAAGGCCCGAAGCCAGCCCGAACTATCGCAATGGTTGGCCGCCGGCGGTTTGTTCGAGGTCCATGGCTGGACGAAACGGAACGGCAGCTGGGCCTGCAAGCGGGTTGCGGTTCACCCCGGGGACCTGGCCGCCGAGGTCCTTGCCCGCCCGCCGCGGCAACGTCGGCCGCGGCATGTTGCGGGGGACTTGTTCGCCGGAATTTCCGAAGCTGATCCGCCGGAATTGGGAAAATAGGTCTTGCCCGTTCCGGCCGCTGGGATAGATTCGTTTCAGCTGAATCCTTTGGCCGCGCGCCGCCGCCTTCGTCCTGAGAAGCGGAGAGGCGGCCCGGCCCTTCTCAGAAAGGAACCCGTCATGGCGGAAGTTTTCCGGCCCGTCTATTACGTTGACCCCCAGACAAAAAAGCGCGTGCCGAGCAATTTCCCCGGCGCGGTTCGCCGCCGGTCAAAGACCTGGCATATCCGCTACTACACGCCGGACGGACAACGCCACAAAGAGAAGGGCTACCGGGACAAGAAGGCAACCGAAACCCTGGCCGCGGAGCGGGAACGCCGCGGCATCCGCCTGGACGCGGGCCTTGTGGACCCGAGCGACATTCACGCCAAGAAGCCCCTGGCCGGGCACCTGGCCGATTACCTCAAGTACCTGACGGACAAGGGCAACACCGCGAAGCATGTTGCCCTGACGGCAACCCGCGTGCGGGCCTGCCTGGACGCCTGCCGGTTTGTCCGCATCGCCGACATTCAACCCGCGGCCGTGGTTTCCTTCCTGGCCGATCTGCGCAAGCCGAGCAAGGACCCGGACGGGAACGAAACCACGGGCAAGAACGTCACCACCGCGAATTACTACCTGACCGCGGCCAAGGGATTCACGCGCTGGCTTGCGGGCCTGGGACGCCGAGCCACCATGGACCCGCTGGCCGGAATGACCCGGCTTGCGAACGCCGGGGTGGACGTTCGCCACGCACGCCGGGACTTCTCCGCTGAAGAGCTGCGCTGGTTGCTTTCGACCACGCTGGCGAGCGATCGCGCCTTTCGCGGGCTGGCGGGACCGGACCGTTATCACCTGTACCTGACCGCGGCGGGAACCGGCCTGCGGGTTTCCGAGCTGGCCAGTCTGGCGCCGCCGTCATTCGACCTGGACGCATCGCCGCCGGTTGTCCGGGCCGAGGCCGCCTACACGAAGAACCGCAAGGAAGCGGAGCAACCCTTGCCCGGCGACGTGACCGAGGCCCTGCGCGGATACCTCGAAGGCCGGCCGGTTGATGCCCTTGTCTGGCCCGGCACCTGGACGGAGAAGGCCGCAGCCATGCTTCGCAAGGACCTGGCGGACGCCCGCGGAAAGTGGCTGCAAACATTCGATGATCCCCGACAACACGCTGAAGTGGAGCGAAGCGACTTCCTGGCCTACCGCAACGCCGCGGGCCTTGTGACGGACTTCCACGCACTCCGGCACACCTACATTTCGCGGATCGTCCAGGGAAACGCATCGCCGAAGGTTGCTCAAGAGTTGGCCCGGCACTCGACCGTTACCCTGACCCTTGGCCGTTATGCCCATACGGGCCTGTACGACCTTGCCGCGGCCGTGAATGACCTTCCGGCCATTGTGACCGCCCCGGGCCCGTCTCATGCGAACGTGGACGTCCTGCGGGCCACGGGAACGGTCGGCCAGGGAGAGAGGGGTCGAGACCTGAAAACCGGGCAAAATTCCCTTGGCCCAAACCTTGGCCCGCGCCCGGCTATTTCGGGAGATTTCCTGAGACAAACTGAGACGGAAGCGGCTGCCAGTGACACCGGGGCGACACCGAAGAAATCCTTGGAAAAACAAGGAAAACCGGCGAATTTCCAGGGGCGGAAGAAGGTGAAGGCGGAGGGATTCGAACCCTCGACCTACGGATTAAAAGTCCGTTGCTCTACCAGCTGAGCTACGCC
>CAZFGM010000528.1:0-5405 GCA_964518515.1 uncultured Alcaligenaceae bacterium
GCTTGCGTATCAAGTGCAACACAATCAAGAGAGTCGCCGGCTTGCGGACGAGTTGGGATCCGAGGAGGCAACCTTTCAAGGCCGGGAATTGCTGGTTTACCGTCAGGTTTCTTTTGGCATTCCTTCCAGCACCATTTGCATTGGGATCGATCCTGCTCCTACGCCGCGGCGAACGCGGAGAACAATCAGGCCCCTACGCCATTTTCAATATGACGTAACGCCGCGACGATCAGGCCAAAATCTTCCTGGGCGGTGCCGTCGGTGATTTGGTCACGTTCCAGGGTCGCGGCAAACACGTATTTGAAACCGTGGGTGTGGCCAGGCGGCCGAAGGTATTCCAGAAAGACACCGCCACAAACGCAGCAAAGCCGCAGACCGCGATGCTCCCCATGACTGTTCCCGGATTGCCAATCGTTGATCACGGCGTATGCCTGGCGAATGCCTTCGGCCCATTTGGACCAATTCTGGATTTGCTCTTCGACCGAGTGGTGCATTCCCAGTTCGGCGAGTTTAGGGACCATTTGTTGGCGAAACGCCGCTTGAGCAAGGACCTCAATTGCGTCTGGGTTGCTTTCCTTTTTCGCCTGCTTGACAACGACGACAAAATCCAGACCTTCCTTGCGGCGGTTGGTGTAGTAATCGACCGCGCTTTGAGTGTCCCCTAAACCGTGGAACGTTTTTGGATCGCGCGGCAGTGCCCACCAACACCACAATACCAGCACCAACAAAACCAGAAAAAACGCAAAGGCGAGGAGTGCCGCCATGCCGTTAATTGTCATCGTCCTGCCGAGAACGGGGGAGGACAAGACGTTGGCCCACGCAATAACGTCCATCGTCCCGGTTTCCCAGCGAAGAAAACCGCAGGCGAGCAAAAAATACCAAAACGAAAGGATCAGGTAACGCTTCCTGTTCCCGTTGACGACGTTTTTCAGGCTGTCTTCGCCGGCCAAAAGCTTGAAGATTGGGTAAAGGGCCAAAATTGCCATCACGACGGCACCGGCAATATCCGGAAGTTGGCCGGCGCTTTGGAGCGCTGCGAGCAGAAAATCACTGGCCATGGATGCTTTCTCTCACTGCCGAGTTACCGGCCGTTATGTTGGATCATTCAGCGGCCTCCTGTTTTCCAGTATTGGGTGATGACAAACACACTATCCATAACGAGGCACCATCAATCTCTGTCCGGCGGCGCGTGGAGGAGCATTTGCACCGACAGTGGGGCCGCTCCTACGCCGCGGCGAACGCTCATGAGCCAGTTGCGCGCGTCCTCGATGGGGAGGTCTCGAAGACGTTCCCACGCCCGATAGGGCGCGGCCGATTTGGCCGACATCGCTTCGAAGGCATGCATGAGTGCGGGGTCGCGAAGCCGAAGAATGTGTTGATACGTGAAATACTGCGTCAACGTCTCGTGAAACCAGCTTGGCTCGAACAGCGGACTGCTCGCATCGGGCAAGGCGAACTCCGTCCACATGCGCCCGTCAAGATCGCGGCCGAGATGCATCAGCGCGTGCAGAGTTTCGTGAATCAGCACCACGCTGCCGACGTGGCGGGGCTTAAGGTCAAGCTTGTCGGCGCATTGGGAGATCGCGTCTTTGTACAAAACCACGCGGCCAATGCCCGGCTGGTAATCCGCGAGGAGGCTAGTGGTCACGAGGGAACGATTTGCGATTCTCTCCGCCACGAGACGTGCGACTGCCACGGATTGCCTCTTTTCTTCGCCGTCCTGGATCTGTGGTGCGGCGAGAGGTGGCAAGCCTGAGGAGATTTCAAAAGAAATCTCCATGTGTTCAAATGCGGAGGCCAACGGGTCCAGACCTCGAATGCGGTTAAGTTCAAAGCCTTTTTCAAAATCCCAACCGGACCGCTCCAGAACTCGCTCGCCTTCAATACGGAAGGTTGAATCGGGATCGTAACGAAGTCCAAGCATGTCTCGAGCGAGAAGCCCGATCGTTTGCGTGCCACAGGGACCACCTTCCAACCTGTCGCCGCGACCGCCTTCTCGCATAACGTCGATTGATACTTCTGGTGGAAGCCGCCAGAAAAGCGGAGCGAACAGTTCGCCGAGGAGTTGTTCGTCGAAGCGTTCGTCCCCGTCCCCCCACCACCTGCCCCGCATTTTCCAATCTGGCGAAGCAGCCCGCAACACCAGACCGGCGAGCTTCATGTCATCAACGCGAGCAAGGTTGTCTAAAATCCTTTTTGCGATACGCGGTCTCCATGTCGCGCCAACGGCAAATGAGGCCTGGCTGTAGCGGACCCACTCCTGTGCGATGCGATCCAAGTAAACGGTGTTTTCGCGGTATTTGCGATAGTCGTCGAATCCGCAGCGCACGGCTTCTAGCAAGGAATCCACCGACACGTCGGTCGGATCCGTCAATGCTTTGAAATCATAAGGGGACGGAAGGTCATGTCGGCCAGATCGCCCTTCCCGAGATATTACGCGCGTGCTGAATTGGTATTCACCGCGAATCTCTGGCAGGACCGACACGGCCTTAACTCGTGTGTTGGCGAACCACCAATCAGCCACCGCTTCACGATCTTCATCTTCCACATATTCAACAATCATCAACGGGTCGGCGTCACCCATCGAATTGTAAGCCGCAATATCGGCCTGTCGAGAAGTGTTGCCACTAGTGAAAATCTCTCGTTCACGTAGTTGTTCCACGGACCAAGGTTCACGCAACGCAGCCGACCCTCGGCGGAGGTCCTGCCAACTTCGCGTTAACTCGTTCCAGGCGCCCTGCACTTGTTCCATCCGCCGTCGTGCTCTCTTTGCCTCATCGTTATGGCCGGGAAATGACTCTGCGATCCAATCAAGGGTAGCGGAAAACAATTCGCGCTTGTTCGACTGCGCCGCTCGCCAAGTGGAGATAACTTGTTCCTCGTCTGCGATGCCGGGATCGTGCGGCAGAATTGCTACCGAATTTCCGAGTGCTTCCAGCTGCTTTTTCGAGGTGGATACATTCGAAGAACCTTCGGACACGACCCGCGTTATCAGAAAATCGATCTGAACGGGCTTCTGAGACGATAGCCTAGGCGCTTTCCGCAGCGCATCCGCAACGACCTTTGTGCCATCGACCGACTCCGGCGCCGTCGTCGTCAAACAAACCACGCGGTCGGCCAGCAACGAGGTCGCCAACCCGCCGAGTTCCGTGATTCCGGTGCGCGAATCGATCAGCAGGAAATCGGGTTTGAACTCTTCCCTAATACGGGCGCGCAGTTCAAGGACGGCTTCCGGCAGCCCGCCTGTGCAGGAACTGGCGCGCAGGATATGGCTCAACTTCTCGAGCCCTGCCCAGTAGGCATGCGAAGGCGCGGAGCCCGCCGGAATGACGCGCAGGAATCCCTCCTTGGCGTCGTCCGGCAGAGGCACTTTGATTGCGGTTTCTTGAAGGCTGCGGCCACCTGGTTCATTTCCCAAGATGCCCAATAGCTCGTCAACAGCGCCGCGGAGCGTTCCGGCTTCCGCACGCTTCAAGTCGTCCCGGCTGCCGAGCTTCTGATGCAGCCCCGGCGCTTCCAGGTCCAAATCGAGGGCCACCACCTTGCGCCCGGACATGGCCAGGAACTGGGCGGTGTTGGCGACGAGAAGCGTACGCCCGACTCCGCCCTTGTATGAATAAAAAGCTACAGTTTCCATAATCATGCAGTCTGCCGAATAACAAATGCCCGGCGAGAGCTCGGGAAAACTACCTCCGAAACGGGACTTCGGGACACGGCGGCGTTCCACTCTGCCACTTCGGCTTCTTCTCCCGTTTTTGCGATCGTTGAAAACGAAAGAATGTTTGGCCGGTCGTGCTCTGTTCCAAGTAGCGGGTCTTGGCCTGGCCCGCAAAGCATTCTTTGCACCTCGGCACTCGCAAAAAACACCCGCAGCAGATTATCCGTGGCTCGGGATTGCAGTAAGCCCCCGGTTTCCCAACGCGAAATCGACGCTTCGGCCGAACCAACTCTTGTTCCTAAGTCCTTTTGAGAGAGTCCGAGTGCCTTGCGGGCGTTACGAATCTGCACGCCGGAGAGCAGGCGCAAATGGGAGCGCAGGGCTTGCGCAATCTGGTCTTCCACCCCATAACTGAAGACAAGTTCCCCGCAAGATTCGCACTTCGGAATAATGAGTTCGGGAATGTCAAACTCATAAACGCGGCCATCATATGCGGCCTTTGCCCTGTATTGGATCGTGGCCGGGTTTACCGTGGCCTTCTTGAGGCAATTGGGACACCGCCACGGAAAGGGTTTATCACCTGTCACACGGCTTTTTTCTTTAGGCACCATGGATATTCACCACATGTATGATGGGATCGTCCGGATCGTCACAAATTAGGCGAGTTTCGAAATAAACGATCTTGTCATCGATGGGAATCCGGAGATCATAATGAAATTTGAAGTAATCCCACCCCGCAGCATCGTCCTTCCATTCATCTGTTGATCGGGTTTCCGGCTGTTGGTCGATTTCTCCACCTGCCTTGACATATTCGTACATCAATCGCCCAAGTTCCCGGTAATCGCGCTTTCTGAACATAGCCAAATGAACGTTTGCCCACGCTTGGGCCCGTTCTTTGAAGACGATTACGCCCTCACATTGCCAGCTTGCCAAGGCATTGACATAACATTTGACAAGGTCTTGGTCGGACGGCGACGGCATCTTGGCCTCGTTGTGTCCATTTCTCACCTCGCTTTTCATAATATTACGAGCAAACTTGATAAATGTCAATATTGAGGAAGGAAAAATTATGTTTTATGATTTATTCCTCCACTTGTTGATCCGCAAACTGGGAAAAATGGCGAAGAAAGAACGGGGGGAAAGGAAAACCGGTGGGGGAAAGGACTTTTTTTCAAAATAATTGTCATACATCAATATCAATATATATGATGTCTTTCTGGAGGAGAAAATGGCGCGTGGGGGTACGCGAGCGAGTGGAAAGCTTGACGTGATCGTCACCCTGGTGGGCGGGCCGGGAATTGACGTGAGTTGGTTGTTGGGCGACGCAAGATTAGTCCAGGTAGGCATTTGAGGTTTGCTCTACCCGCGTCAGGGAGGACTTGGATTGACGCGGAGTAAAGGCCAAATGGGTTCCTTTTTTTGTGTGGAATGGGGGTGTTGATGAAAGTCCCCGGTCAACCCCTCACGAAATTGATCGGTACGGGCGGGGATGGGCTAATGCATTTCAGCTATGCCATGGACTGGTAAATTGTCACTTTAACGTCGAAGTTTTTCTCGCCGGAGTGTACTCCCAGGTTGCGGTCCATGTCCAGGAAAAAATCCGGCTAGTAGGCAGGTCGTCCTTTCCCAAAATCGATCTCTTTCACCGCTGTGGCTTCAACAGCCCTCCCGCATGTGACAAATTGGGAACTTTTTTTGTCTTTTTATTACCCAACCCGTCCTTGATTTTATCGCGAGTGTTAATCTT
>CAZFGM010000529.1:0-5403 GCA_964518515.1 uncultured Alcaligenaceae bacterium
CGGGTCGCCACGGCAACACTGGCCAACTGGCAGGCCGCCAGCAACCCTTCGCGGTGACATACGATCTTCATGAAGCTTCTCCTCAAGCGAAGGCTTCCTTCCGTTCTCTCCTGATAAGAAACAGATAGTCTTTTTAATCAGTAGAGATAGTAAAGGAATGAATTAATTCGTTCACAACTCGAGAGCCGATGTCCTTAATTCGGGGTGACTAGGTCTTTGCAAATTCTGTCGGAATGTGGAATTCCTGTTATTCGGCTGGTGAAATCCGGTTGGGAAGGGTTGCTACTTCTAAGTGGTTGTTGCAAATCGCCCTATCCCGGAAAACCAGTGACACCTTTCCGCCTTTTTTCATTCCTTCGATCAACGGCATTTCCACCAAGCGGTTAACTCAGATCAGCTTGCAGCTGGCGCACTGTTCCGGACAGTAATACGTCGTCAGCCAAAGCCGCAGAGACTTTGCGGCAAGCGTGCAGGACGGTGGAATGATCCCGGCCGCCGAAGTAAGCGCCGATCTGTTCCAGAGACAAGCCGGTCAGACGCCGCGCCAGGTACATGGTGATTTGCCGCGGCCACAGAACTTTACGCACCCGGCGGGGCGATTGCAGCTGGCGTGGCTCGACCCGGAAGTGTTTGCCGACGCGTTGAGCGATGCTCTCGACGGTGGGCTGGCAAGCTTCCGCCTGGTCGCGAAAATGCTGGATTACCGTGTGCATCTGTAAAGGGTGGGGAGACAGTCCCGCCAAAGTTTCCAGTTGGTGAAGCGCTCCTTCCAGAGCGCGGCCGCCGCCGATCAAATGGTCGGCCAGCCAGCTCAGGATTTCCGGGCCAGCGGCGAACTGGCGGCGCTGAGCCAGATTCTGTAACAGAGCCAGGCGGCTGGGGGGTCCGAAGGGTTCGAGAGCCACGACCAGGCCGGCAGCCAGCCGGCTGGTCAGCCGCGCCGGCAGGGCTTCGGCAAGCTGCCGCGTCCCGGCCCGGGCCGTCAGCACGACCGCCCGCTGGTGAGCTAAGCGGTAGTCCAGAAGCCCAGCGAGCGGTTCCACCCCCCGCTGCGAAAGGTGCTGGATATCTTCGACAATCACCAGGTCGTTGAGGCGGCACGATGCCACCAAATCTTGCCCAGGTTCCTTCGTGGGCTGAGGCTCGACCAGCACGTCGAAATCTTCCGCCGCCAGCAAACTTACGAGCAGCCCCGATGAGCGGCGGGTCACTTCCTTGATCAGGGCCTGGACCAAATGGGTTTTGCCCGTCCCAGGAGGCCCATGCAGCAGCAAGGGATTCGGGAAACCCGTTCCCGCGTGCAAAGTACCCGCCAGCCCCTGTACCGCCAGCACCGCCGCCTGGTTTTCAGGGGCAGACACAAAACCGGCAAAGGACTTGGACCTATTCATGGAACAACTCGCGACCGCCGAATCCAGGGCGGTACCGCCTCCCGTTCTTCTTAAAGGAGGCGCTTGGATCAGACCTTGAGACCTATTCATTTTAGAGAATAATGGTATTTTCGTAAAGGGGCGTTGGATAGACATAAGCTATTGAATGAAAATTGGTTATGTTTATTCTGAATGTTAAAAAAAGGCAGCCGGAAAACCTGGTTGTCTGGCAGGGACAGCGCGCACCCCATTAGGCGGCCGGCAAGGGATCTACTCCGCGCGGGGAAGTTTGAGACAATCCCCGGAGCCGAGCCGCATGAGCGGCGCCGGGTTGCGCGTGCAATCGCTGGCTCAACCCGGCCGCTTACGCGGCTCGGCTCGCCAAACGTTTATCAATCCTGACCGCGTAAGCCTCTCTTCGACGGGCCATCGAGCCGTTTTGCCAGCGGTTTCCTTAACTTTTCTGGGGAAGAGAAGTTGGGGAGACCAATTAAATTCGCGCAAGCAACCTCAGCATCTTTCGTTCGTTCTGGGGGAATGGTGCTCAAGGGAGGGTGCTTTATGCGCTCATGTTTGGGGGTCCTCGCTTTCTTTCTCTTCACCCATTCGGTTCAAGCCCACGGCCTGCTAATTCCCAAGGAAAAAACCATCCCGCCTCTGGCCATGCTCCGCCACGAGGTGAGTATCAGCATCGAGGAGCAGGTGGCGGTCACCAAACTGGAGCAATCGTTTCGCAACCATCTCCAAAGCGATCTGGAAGCCACTTACGTCTTTCCCGTGCCCAAGGGGGGCAGCGTCACCAGCTTCAGCATGTGGCTCGACGGCAAGGAAGTGAAGGGGGAGTTGGTTGACGCCGTCCGCGCCCGTTCCATTTACACCGATACCGTGCAGCGCACCCAGGATCCCGGGCTACTCGAGTACCTGGGCAACGACCTGTTCCAGCTCAAGGTGTCGGTGCGGGCCAAGAGCGATCTGAAAGTGGTGCTCAGCTTCAACGCCATGCTGAGCCGCGAGGCGGGCCTTACCGAATACGTCTATCCCCTCAAGACCGACGGACGCTCCACCAGCACACTGGAGAAATTCGCCGTCGCCGCCACGCTCAAGTCGCAGCACGGGGTGCAAAATATTTATTGCCCCACTCACGCCATCACCGTGCAGCGCGTCAATGACCGCGAGGCCAAGGTAATCTTCCAACAGCAACAGGCCCTGCTCGACAAGGATTTTCGCCTGTTGTACACGCAGGGGGAAAAAGACGTCGGCCTGACCGCCTTGGTGCACAAGCCGGCGGGCGCCGCCAAGGGACATTTCATGCTGCTATTGTCGCCGCGGGCGGAATTGCCCAAGGACCAGGTGGTGCCGCGCGACGTGGTGCTGGTGCTGGACGTGTCCGGTAGCATGGCCGGCCAGCCGATTGTGCAGGCAAAAAAGGCCCTCAAATTCGTCCTCGACCGCCTGGCCGACAAGGACCGCTTCGGCGTGATCACGTTTTCCGATGGTGTGAACGCCTACGGCACCAAGCTGTGGGACTGCACGCCGGAGCACCTGGCCCGGGCCAAGAAATGGGTGGACGGCCTGGAAGCCAACGGCGGCACCAACATCAACGCCGCCCTCCTGGCCGCTCTGGACATGCGCACCAAGGATGACAAACGGCCGTTCACCGTCGTCTTTTTCACCGACGGCCAGCCGACCGTGGGCGAGCAGAACCCGCAGAAGATCGTGGAAAACGTCCTGGCCAAGAACACGACCAGCACGCGGTTCTTCACCTTCGGCGTCAGCCACGACGTCAACGCCACCTTGCTGGACCAGCTCGCTCTGCGCACGCGCGGCGCCAGCGTCTACGTCCGGCCCCAGGAGGACATCGAGACCAAAGTCGCCAGCCTGTACAACAAGATCAACCATCCCGTTTTGGTCAATTTGAAGCTGTCAGTGGGCAATGAAGTGGTCTTGGAAGAAATGTTCCCGCCGAAGCTGCCCGACATGTTCCACGGCGGCCAGGTCGTGGTGCTGGGCCGCTACACCGGCAGCGGCAAGACCAAGGTGACGCTGACCGGAACGGTCGGCAAGGACGAACGCAGCTTCGAATATGATGTGGATTTCCAAGAGCAAACCAAAAACGACCGGGAGATGGTCGAAGTGATCTGGGCCCGCCGCAAGATCGGGTACCTGCTCGACCAGATTCGCGCCAACGGCGAGCAGAAGGAACTGGTGGATTCGACCGTGGCCCTGTCCAAGAAATACGGCATCGCCACGCCGTACACCAGCTACCTGATCGTGCCGCACGCGCCGCTGCCGGTGGTGGGCTTCGGGCAGGCGACGAATCCGAATCCGCCGCCGCCGCAACCGACAGCAGCCCCGAAAAGTCAACCGGCTGCTAATAGCCCGGCTCCCGTCTCCGGAGGGGGCCGGTTTCGGATATTCCCAAAGGTATCTCGTCCTCCCATCACCAATCAAGTTGGTGGCATTGCGGGTCAGGCGGGTCAAGCGGGTCAGGCCGGTCAAGCGGGTCAGGCCGGTCAGGCGGGTCAAGCGGGCCAGGTTGGTCAAGCGGGGAATGGCGGTTTCAGTGGCCAGTTCGGTCAATTCGGCCAATTTGGCCAGGTCGGCGGTTACGGAGGGAACTTCGGTAATTTCGGCGGCGCCGGCCAATTCGGCGGCACCGGCCACCTCGGCCAGCAGGGAGGAACGCGTCCACCCCAAGGCAGTCCGTCAGGCATGGGGATGATGGGCATGGGCGGCATCCCCGCCCCGGGCCAGTTCGGCCAGGCTGGTCAATTCGGCCAGTATGGTTATGGCAACCTTGGCCAGTTCGGCCAAGTCGGCCAGAACAGCCAGGGCCAAGTCGGCGGCCAGGGGCAGATGCCGCTCAACCAGTTCGCCAAATTGGTGCAGCCGAAGCGCGGCGCCGGCAATCGCGCCGGGGTCGAGGAGGAACGCCTTGGCAACGCCGGGAACCAATCGGGCGTGGACAAAGTCTTGCAGTCGGCCAAGGGTGCCAAGCAGGCCTACGATCAGGCCCAGGCCGCCCTGGCGCAAAAACGCCATCAGCAAACCCAGGCCGGCCAGCTCGGCGTCGATCTATCGGTGCAGTCGAACCTGCTGCGCAATCAGAGCCGGTTGGCGTTCACGCCCCTGCGCAAAGTCGCCGGCCGCACCGTTCTGGAAATCGGCGGCGCCTGGATCGACGAAGAATACGACGCCGACCGGCCGACCTTCACGATCCGCGCGCTCAGCCCGGCTTACTTCAAACTCCTCGAGCGCCAGCCGCACCTGCGCGAGCTGTTCCAGCTCGGCAACTACCTGGTCTGGGTCACGCCCAGCGGCTTCGCCCTGGTGATTGACATGGACGACGGTCACGAACAACTGGGTAACGCGGCGCTGGACAAGCTGTTCGAGCGGCGGAAGTCGTGATACCGCAGTTGCAGAAGTGCTGCGAACCGAGCGCGAAACGCGAAGCAAGACCTCGCTTGCGTTTCGCGCTCTTATTGCCCTCGCTTTCCATTTTTCTTTTCTCCCAGCAGTGGCAGGGCCAGCCGAGCGTACCTAAAAGATTCCCGATCCATCCCCGACCCTTTTGGCTTCCCAGCATTTGACAAACGGCGGTGGCGGCCGATAGCATATGATTAAACGGCTGGCGCCTCCAAGCCGGGGTGAGGCTGGCGATGCCATATTATGACTTTCTGTGGACGGATGAAATCATTGCTCACCTTGCGGAGCATGGGGTCAGCCGGGAAAACTTTGAAGAAGTTGTTTCCAACCCCAGGCGTGTTGGTGTGAGTCGTTCTTCGGGACGCCCTTGTTGTTGGGGCGAAACGGTGGAGGGACGTCAGTTGTTTTGCGTGTATGAGTTCCTGGACGACATCACCATCATTCCCGTGACGGCCTACGAAGTTTCGGACTGAAGTGATGCCCAACCGGGAGTTTTCGCGGAGCGGGCGCAAGCGCGCCACGGCTGAGCCATGGCCAAGGCAAATACCATTCCCGCCGAATTATTGGAGCAACTGCGCCGCGATCGCGAAAAGATCGCGGCCGAGTT
>CAZFGM010000530.1:0-5398 GCA_964518515.1 uncultured Alcaligenaceae bacterium
ATAATTGGCAAGGAGTTACGGCACTAACCAGCTTGTAGAATTAGCAGTTGCACCCGAATCAAATCCTACCCCCAGGTGGTCCAATAAGGTGCAACTCCTTGTGGTATAAAATCTTTCTTCATCTGACGGTGCATTCGGCCCATAGTCCAGATAAATATCTCAATCTACCCATTTTTACTGTTGACTCTTTTTTTAACTATCTTTACTATCCATCTCAGAAGACTCGTTTTTGCTGAAACCAAAAAGCGGCAATCTTGACCCAGTTCCTCGAAACGGCTCCAGGCCCAGAGGTTTTTTTTCGATATTGCGTGGGTTGGCTTCCCTTCCTTATTTGCAGGAGGTCTTTGAAATGTACAGTGTTGTGTTGATGATGGCGCTCTCTGGTGGCGCCGAAACGCCCGATTTCCGCTGCGGTTGCGGTTGTTACTGCAACGGCTGCGGCTGCTATCGTTGCCACGGCTGCCATCGTTGCCACGGTTGCCACGGCTGCTTCGGTTGCCACGGCTGCCACCGTTGCCACGGCTGCTTCCGTTGTCACCGTTGCCACGGCTGCTATGCTTGCCACGGCTGCTATGCTTGCCACGGCTGCGTCGGCTGCTGCGGCGGGGTCATTGTGACCCCGGGCAAAGACATGCCCAAGAAGACCGAAGAAGCTTCGGCCACTATCGTGGTGATGCTGCCCGCCGAGGCCATTTTGACCATCGACGGCAATGCCACCAAGTCCACCACGGATCGCCGTGTGTTCACCTCCCCCGCTCTGCAACCGGGACAGGACTATGTCTACACCCTGCGGGCGGAAATCGTTCGCGACGGGCAGACCATTGCTCAGACGCAACAGGTCACCGTGCGGGCCGGCGAGGAGACTCCTATTCAGTTCAATCTCACTTCCCAAGGCGTTGCCAGCCGTTAACGCCGCTTCATCCGGAAGTTGGCGAACGCCTGGAGCCGACAACGATCCGGGAGCTACGGCGCGAGAGGGAAGAGCAAATCTTGAGGGAGAACCCAACCGGGTTCTCCCTCCTTTTTTTTTTAAGGCCAGGTTATTGGGACCGCGAGCCGCCGGGTTTATCCAGGCGGGGCACGTCGGGCTTCGCCGCTTACGCCGCGACGCTCGCCAAGGCGGAAACCGACCCTTGCTTTGCCAGGACAAACCGGTTCCAATAGCGAGCATGAACCCCTATGCCGTCAACCTTGCCGAGATTCAGGAAGCCGCCGGTCGCATCGCCGGTCTGGCACATCGCACGCCGGTGGTGACGTGCGCCACGCTGGATCGCCTGGCCGGGCGGTCTCTCTTTTTCAAGTGCGAGAACTGGCAAAAAGTCGGCGCTTTCAAATTCCGCGGAGCCTGTAACGCCGTGCGGAAGTTGCCGCCCGCGGCGGCCGCCCGCGGAGTCATCACGCACAGTTCCGGCAACCACGCCCAGGCCCTGGCCCTGGCCGCCCAGTTGCACGGCCTGCCGGCCACCATCGTCATGCCGCACAACGCCCCGCCCGTTAAGCGCCGGGCGGTTGAGGATTACGGCGGGCGGGTCATCGCCTGCGAACCGACCCTGGCCGCCCGCGAAGCGACCGTGGCCGCTGTGCAAGCCCAGACCGGGGCCACCCTCGTTCATCCTTACAACCATCCGGACGTCATCGCCGGCCAGGGGACGGTTGCCCTGGAATTTTTGGAACAAGTCCCGAATCTGGAAGCCATCGTCGCACCCATCGGTGGGGGAGGGTTGGTGGCCGGACTGACCCTGGCCGCCAAGGCGGTCCGCCCTGGCCTGCGCATTTTCGCCGCTGAACCGCAAGGGGCCGATGACGCCGCCCGCTCCAAAGCCGGGGGAAAGCTGATCCCGCAAACCGCGCCCAACACCATCGCCGACGGCTTGCTTACCAGCCTGGGCGACCTGACCTGGCCGGTGGTGCGCGACCTGGTGGAAGAGATTGTCACGGTTTCGGATGGCGAAATCATCGCGGCCCTGCGCCTGGTTTTGGAGCGGGCCAAGCTGGTCATCGAGCCCAGCGCCGCCGTGCCGGTGGCCGCGGTGCTGTCGCCGCCATTTCGCCAAAAGACCGGCTTACACCGGGTGGGCGTGGTGCTAAGCGGCGGCAATGTCAACCTGGACAAACCCCCTTGGCTGGAATAATGGCCAGTGGACAGTGAAGGGGCATGGTCAAAACCAATCACGAAAACACGAAAGAACGAAAACACGAAACTGATCAATAGGGGAGGAAATTCTCTCTTAGCGAATCGTGAAATGACCTTGCTATTCCGCGTTCCCCTCACCCCTCACTGGGGGGTTACACTTTTTCTTGCCCACTGGCTACTGCCCCCAGTGGCCTTTGGCCACTTTCTGAGCTATAGTTTTGGCGGGAACAGAGGCCGTTTATGTTCGAGCGCAAAAAACTAGGCGAGATTCTGGTAGACTTGCAGGTCCTCACGCCGGCGGAGGTCGACCGCGTGCTCCTGGCCTTGCGGCGGCGGCTGGACCAGAGCAAATTCGGCCAGATGGGCAAGGAAATGGGCCTGTTGCGCGAGGAACACATCCTGGCCGCCCTGGCCGTGCAAATGGAACTATTCCCCGGCATTCACGCCATGAGCTTGCACCGCCTCATGGGCCGCTTGCAACGCCCCGTTCGGACGCCGGCCAAACTGCTGCCGATCGGCCGCTTCAAAAAAACGTCGTTTACTTGATATCCTGGAAATAAACAAGGAATCGCTAGGGCGCCGGCGCTTTGACCCCGGTTGCGGGGTTTTTCCAGGCCGGCAAATTCTCCGGAAAGATGCCTTCCATCATCAGATTGGCCAGGACCGGGCCGCCGTCTTTCATGGTCACCCAGACGAGGTGATCGAACTCGCCCATGGGGATGCCGCGCAGCTTGCTCGAGCCGCCGGTGGTGGCGAGCTGGTAGTAGCGCCGGCCATTTCGCTCGAAGCGCTTGTAAATGTGCCGGTGGCCGGCAAAGACGGTGTAAGGACGGTCGGCGAGCGCTTGTTCCACATCCAGCCAGCCGGTCTTGGCCACGTCCTTGTCGGCCCACACCGGGCGGTGCACGAACACCACGGTCCAGCGCGCTTTCGCGTTCTTTTGCAGAACATCGCGGGCCCAGGTAATCTGGTTCTTGCTGAACTGGCCGGTCTTGGTCTTGGGCGGGTCCTCGCTGTTGAGCAGCAAGAACAGCACGTCCTGGTACACGAAATGATAATAGGACCGGCCGAACCGCTGGCGCCAGGTCTTGTCCATGACCTTGTTGCCGATGTCGTGGTTGCCGGGCACGTAAAAGAACGGCATGTGCAGCTTGGCAATGAAGCCGTTGAATTCCTGCCACTGGCGGTCGAGCTTGGCCAGGTCCTCGGTGCCGCCCTGGATCAGGTCGCCGACGGAGACGACGAACTCGGGCTGGAGAATATTGAGCTGTTCGACGGCGCGTTCGAAGACGCCGGCCCGCGCCCCGCCGGTGCGGTCGGTGACGATGGCAAAACGGAAAGTACCGGCTCCGTTATTGAAGCGCAGGTGGTTCCAGGGATTTTTCCCGGCCTCTTGAATCCACACCCCGTTCCGGGGTTGGGGCTCGGGCGGCGCCGGCTCGGTCCGCGACCAGGCCAGGGCCAGGCCGACCAGAGCCACCACAGCGCAAACGCCGACCAACCGTTTCATAAGTTTCTCCGAAGCGGCAACCGGGTGCACGACACGGTTGGCAAAGGTCTGTACGCCCTCCGTGGCGTTCCGTTGGTTTGCCGGGATCTCGTCCTACCGGAACGGCACCGAGGCCGTTCCCTACAGGATTTGCGCCTGCATTACAAACCAAAATTCGCGGCACTTTTGTTTTACCACAAGATTTCGGGTTCTTTCGCAAAAAATTTCGATTTTTTTCTGGCATCAGCTGCGCAGCTGACTATAATCCTTTCTCAGCTGAACCAATTCCCATCCTAGGGATGGACACCAGGCAGGATTCGAAAACCTGCCGCATTTGAGGAAAGGAATCCTCCATGTTCAACGACTCCGCCGCCTGCAAAGTTCGTATCGGTATTTACGGGCACGAGGACGTGGTTTGCGCGGGGCCAGGAGTCCGCTTGTGGACTCCGGGGTTTGGCGGGTTTTTGAGCGCCGCCGGCGCCTCCCCGGTGCCCCTGGAACCCTTTCAGGGCGATGAATCCTGGAGCACGCTTCTTTCTGGGGTCCACGGCGTGGTGCTGGCGGGCTGGCCGGCCTCGGCGCCTCGCATGGGCGACGAGGAGGGCCTGTGCTATTGGTGCAAGGAGCGCCGCCTGCCGCTGTTGGCCATTGATAACGGCCTGCTGGCCCTCAACACCGCCTTCGGCGGCTGCAATTATTTGGATTTGGCCCACGAACTGCCCGAGGCCTTGCAGCATCGCCATCCCCCCGAGCCGGGCGTGCGCCATGCCATCTTCGTCCAGCGCGATACCCGCCTGGCCGACTTGTACGGCGAAGGGGAAATTGTCGTCAATAGTCTGCATCGCCAGGCGGTCCACCGGCTGGCCCAGGGTTTCAAGGTAAGCGCCCGCGCCCTGGACGGCGTCATTGAAGCCATAGAGTGGACCGGGGAAAACTGGTTCGCCCTGGGCGTGCAATGGCAACCGGCCTCGGGCACGGCTTCGGGCCTGGACATTCAGGTTTTTCGTGGCTTGATCGAAACCGCCGAGCGCCGCCAGGCCAAGCCGGTCCGCAGTGCGCGGAAACTGGCAGTGAGTGCGTAGGAAAACCGGTTATTCTCTTTGGTGAGTTGCTGGCCGATCGGCAAGAGAAGATTATTTTGGTTCGATGCCGAAATCGCGAATGGTAAAAATCGGCAGGTAGTTATAGCGCGGGGCCAACAGCTCGCGGGCCCCTTCCAGGCGATCGACGATGCAAATCACGGCGCTCACCGCGGCGCCGATCCTTTCGACTTCGGTAATGGCTTGCAGCACCGAGCCGCCGGTGGTCAAGACGTCGTCGAGCATGCCGACGCGGAAACCGGGCTTTACCACCCCTTCGACGCGTTCCTGGCTGCCGTGGCCCTTGGCCTGTTTGCGCACGAAAAAGCCTTCCAGGGTTCGACCTTCCTGGTGGTAGCGTCCGGCGACGGCGGCGGCCATGGGTATGGCGCCGACTTCCAACCCGCCCACCGCGTCGAGGCTCAAGTCGCGGGTCATGTGCCAGATCACGTCGCCCAGCAGCCAGACCGCTTCGGAGTGGAAAATAGCCTTCTTGCTATTGATGTAGTAGGCGCTTTCCTTTCCGGACGCCAGGGTGAAGCGGCCGAAGGAAACGGCGCGTTCTTTGAAGAACTGCAGAAGGCGGGTTCGCGAATCGGTCATGGAAGGCCCCGAAAACCAAGGATCTGACGGCAGCCTCCCTAGAATTCCAATAAAAGGGCTTTCTTATCCCCAAAGCCATTTTTCATTGCTTAG
>CAZFGM010000531.1:0-5358 GCA_964518515.1 uncultured Alcaligenaceae bacterium
TGTGCCATAGGTCACCCAAGCCCGACCCAAGCCAGGCGAGCGTCGAGGCGTAAGCCCGACGTGTATTTCCGCTTCCACGTCGGGCTTACGCTCGACGCTCGCCCTGTTTTTCGGCCGCTCGCCTTGTAATGGACGCAACCCTCTGGAGAGGGTTCACTGTGAACGATTATAGCGAGTTGCCAGGAAAGAGAGGGACCCGAAAAGGAAAGGCCGTCCTTGGAACGGCTGGCAAGGAGGGTTCTTGCCATTATTTGCCTTAGGTTGTGTCGGTCCTGGATGAGTTTCTTGAGGTCATTCTTGTGCTGCTATCAATCGTCGGCATGCGCCCCTGGCTGGGATTCGGGCCGTTGCCCGCGCTTCCGGACCTCTCCGGAAATAGTTAGTGACATAGCCATGTCAAAAGGTTATCATAACCCGGCCAGTGACATTGGAGTGTCAGTCAAGGAGGAATTACCCTCAAGCGACGCATCCGCCCATGATAAACCCCGTGGAATTCCTGGTGGCAGCGGCCCTGGCCCTCTTCCTCCTTCTGCCCGTGGTCTGGGCCTGGCGTCTGGTGTGGCTTTATCTGTTTCCTCGTTCGGTGATTTCGTACCCAGAAGCTCCCTGGCCGCGTGCCGCCGTCATTCTCGCGCTGCGCGGCGCCGATCCGTCCCTGGTGGATTGTCTGACGGGCCTCCTGGAGCAAGATTACCCCCACTACCAGGTACACATCATCATCGATAGCCGGGAAGATCCGGCCTGGGCTCGGGTCCAGGAAATCCTGGCCGCGCATGCGAAAAAAGCAGGTCAGGCTTTCCAGCCTGACGAGGGCCAAGTCCGGCTGGAAAGCCTGACCTACCTTGCCAATCCCCCGGTGGAAGTGTGCGTGCGGACCCTGGACAGCCGCCGCGACACGTGCAGCTTGAAAGTCAGCGCCCAGATCCAGGCCCTGCGGGGGCTGGACGCGGCCGTCGAGGTGGTGGCCTTCATCGATGCCGACGTCATTCCCGGCCGCGCCTGGCTGCGGTCCCTGGTGCGGCCGCTAACCGATCCGCGCGTGGGCGCCGCCACCGGCATTCGCTGGTACGCGCCCCAGGTACCGACGTGGGGAAACCTGGTGCGCTATTTCTGGAACGCGGCAGCGTGCACGCAGATGTACGTTTTTCACATTCCCTGGGGAGGTTCCCTGGCGTTGCACGCCCGCGTGTTCCGCGATTCGGATTTACAAGAGCAATGGGGGCAGAGTTTCGGCGAAGATACCCGCGCCTACGGTGTCTTGCGGGCCCTGGGCCTGGAACTGCGCTACGTGCCCGAAGTGACCATGGTGAATGCCGAAAGCATCGACTTGACGGGCTGCTGCACCTTCATCCGGCGACAATTATTCAGCGCCCGCATGAACCATGCCCTCTGGGCGGGGGTGCTGCTGGCCAATCTGGGTACCGGACTGGCTCTGCTCGGCGCCGCCGCGGTGCTGCTCGGAGGGATGATGAACGGCTTTACTGACTGGGTGCTCGGGGCGGGGGCCGGGTTGGGGTTGTATGGCCTGGGACTGACCTCGGCGCTGGTCGTGGCGGAACAGCGAATCCGGGCGCTGGCGCGGCGGCAAGGCCGCGACGTTCCGGTCCTGGCTTTTTCCTGGAAATGGTTGCCCGCCGTCCTTTTAACGCAGTTCTTGCACTTTGGCTGCCTTTTTTCGGCGCTGTGCCTGCGCCGCATCGATTGGCGCGGCATCACCTACGCGGTGGAAAGTTCCGGCAAGCTCCGCCTGCTCGAATACCGCCCCTACCGGGCGGGGGTCCAAGATTCCTTTCCCAGTCAGTCGCTCCTGTAACGGTAATCCTCATCCTTCTCGAACAGGGCCAACCGTGCCACCGCTCGATTCAAGGCGTGATAGACTCCGGGAGAGTAGCGTGCCTGACGGGGCATGAGGCCAAAGTAGCTATGCTTCTTCCGGGACCCTCCCCGAAAGAAGTGGCCCCTTTCGGGGCAGATGAAAATTGCCAATTGCCAATTACCAATTGCCAATTTTGGAAGAGGATTCAACCAGGTTTTTTCCAATTGGCAATTGGTAATTGGCAATTGGTAATTGGCAATTTTGATTATCGGTTGGCGACAACTTTTTGTCGCAAAAACGGCCCGAAGGGCCTATCGCGTCGGTTATCGTCCAGCGGAAAAGGGGTGCGTCCCCTTTTCTACACCGACATAATTGATACAGCCCGGAGGTTGCATCGACCTGGACAAGGGCCGGCGGAAAAGTGAATCAATAAGGGCAAATTTAGGCCGCCCAAATGCAGATACATAGATTAAATCCCATTTCTCCGGGTCCTTGGGAAACCGCCATGCTGTCTCTTTTGACCTTGTGGACGAGTTGTGTCTGCCAAGCACCGCCCACGAATACTTGCCCGTCCTATCTTTATCAACCGAGCTACTGCTTCGACGATTGGCTGCGGGGTCCGGCCGTCCCGTACACGCCTCGGCCCGGGGACCTCATTCTGGCAACCGATAAGTCGGTTTTCTGGAAAGTCACCCACGATCTGGCCATGGCCGGCGAGCCACACAGTTCCGCCATTGTCGTGGCTCGGCCGGACGGGTCGCTCGGGACCCTCGAGGCCGGTCCGAACACGACCTTTTTTGTCGCCGTGCTGGACACCATGCCCCACTTGCAAGAATACGCCGACAAGGGAAAGGTATGGGTGCGCCAGCGGAAGACGCCGTTGACCGCGGAGCAATGCGCCCGGCTCACCGAGTTCGCCTGTGCCACCGACGGCAAGCGCTTCGCCCTGGGCCGGCTGGCCGTGCAATTAACCCCGTTCCGCACGCGCGGTCCCGTCCGCACCCAATACGTGGGCAAACCCCATGGCGTGCAAGGCAGTTATTTTTGTTCCGAGCTGGTTACCGAGGCCCTGGTGGCCGCCAGCCTCATCGATCCCTGTTTGGCGCGTCCTTCGGCAACCTATCCGCATGAGCTGTTTTTCGACGACTCGCCCAATAGATATTTGCAGCGTACTTTCAGCTTGGCCGAATGTTGGGAACCTCCGGCGCGCTGGACCAGTTGCCCCAGGACACCGATCGTCCTACCTGCCGCCCCGGAAGGGCTGCCCTTGCCGAAAGAAAAAAAGTAACGCGAGAAACCCCGTGAACGGGGTTCTCAGGGGGATGAGGTCCCTGCAACCCGCCGTAAACGACGGGCCTACACCGCTGGCGCGGAAAACCCCCTGAAGGGGGTTGCCATCCCGACAAGTTTGCTACCGTCTCAAAAGAAATCGTAGAGGCAATAACCCAGCCCTCAGGATAAGCGCTTTCGCGCCGCCGCTATTTCGCGCTGGCGCATGGCGTTGAACCGCTCCTGATATTCCTGGACCTTCGGCGAAAGCCCGACGCGGCGGTAAACGCCCCACGTCCGGTCGGCACGGGCGGCCTGGTCCTGGAAACTTTCGTGGTATACGATCCGTCCCTGGTCCACCAGTTTAACGAAGAGCGGCTCGCCCTGAGGCGGTTCCCCGGCGTCGGCAACCACCAGAGCGTCCCCCCGGCCGTAGATGCGCAGGTAACCCCCCAGCGATTCCTTGCCGGGCGAATTGGAGAACTTGACGTTGGGATGCGCGCCGGTGGCACTGCGCTTGAACGCCGCCGCCAGGGTATCGCGATGGACCAGCCGCCACCAATAGCCGCCGGCGCCGGGGAACAGCAGGGTCGGCTCCCGGCCCGTCGCCTGGCGAAAATGCTGGTAGACCCGGGTCACCGTCTCGGGCGTCACCTCGTCTTCGAACACGATCAGCCGCGGCGACAGGCCGGCTTCCTGCATCTTCTGGAAATACAACACACACTGCCCGGCGATGTCGCCCGAATCGACGCGGATGCCGACCTGGTCGTTTTGCGGATGGGCCTTCATGACGCGCAGGGCGTTCTCCAGGCCCACCGTTTCCGCGTCCACCAGATCGCAGAGCAGGGAGGCCTTGCCCATGGCCGTGACGAAGCGATCCATCATTTCATACTCGGCCTCGCCCAGGCCGCGGTCGAACGATTGGGCGGCGCACATCATCTCATGGCCGATGGTGCCGACCGATTGAAACAAATCGGGATAGAGAAACTCCGCCGTGTCGTTGGAGGTCAACTGCCCGCCGCCGCCGACGTAGCGTGCCAGCAGGAGAATGATATTGGACACTTCGGTCGGCGCGGAGCGCAGGCCGAACTCCGCATCGCGCGGCGTCACCTGCTTCATGAGCCGGGCCTTGGTGGCCTGGATAATGGGGGCGAAATACCGGCACATGGCCGGTTCCAGGTAGGAAACCGCACCGCCCGGGCCTTCAAAGAATAGACACGGGATGCCCGGCAAGAATGTCTGACCTCCCGGAAAGCCCCAGATGTCGATCGGCAGGTAAATGTCCTGGCCCAGCTGCTGCATCAGGATCGTTTCCCACAGGTGGCCCGGAAAAGCTTTGACCGCCGCGTGCTTCTCGAACCATTGTCCGGCCAGCTCGATGTCCGCGCGCTGCAGCGGCCGGTGAAACCACTGCGCCAGCATGGCCTCGTGCCCCGCCATGATGAGCTGGTTGTCCGCCCCCGGTTCGGGCAGCCCCTTGCGCATGGTCAACCCATACCCCGCACGCGCCACGGCAAGGTCCGGCACCGCCGCCCACATCGTCCGCTTGTAGGTATCCGTCGCCCCCAACCAGCCGCCGAGGAGAAACAGCTTGGCGAAAAATTTCTCGCGCATGGCGGCCCGCTTGGCGGCAAAGGGATCGGTCGTTGCAGGGATGCTGGCCATAGGTTCCGATTTCCATTTACAATTGGCAATACCATTTCGCTTTTTCGGGAGCAATTGATTTTCAGGTTGGAAACAGCCGATTCCCTTCCCAATCTTTACATTATCCATATGGCATATTTTGGGCCCTCGGGAAGGATTGGCCTAAGGTGGTTTCATGTCCGGTCCGGTCCCGGAAAAAACACCCAAGATTCGTGGAACTCAAATAGGGCTGCGAAATCCTTCCCTGGTCAATCGAATCAAAGCGGACATGCTTTCCGGAAAATACTTGTTCCAGGAAGATCGCGGTCAAATTGGCGGTGTGCGCGATCGCAAAGGGGATTATCATGTAGTGGAAGGCCATCATCGGATAGTGGCGGCGCTGGAAATCCTTCGAGAAACAGGAAATGCCGGCCCCCTTCAGGAATTACTGCGCTGGGGAAACTGGTCGGAAGTAGAAAAGGGGCCAATCGATAGCCGCCCGCTTCCTTCGCGGCACTGGTGGGGAAGAAACTTTTTGGCGCAAAAACGGCCCGAAGGGCCTAAACAACAATTCGCCCATACCCCAACGCGGCAAAGCCGCAAGTGTAGTCGTCACGCTCCGCGTGACGAGAATCCTCACGCGGAGCGTG
>CAZFGM010000532.1:0-5358 GCA_964518515.1 uncultured Alcaligenaceae bacterium
TCATGGTGGTACGTCCCACCTGGATCATTTCTGGATGGCGAATCTCGAAAGTGCGGCCGCTGGCCGTGCTAATCCGAAATGGTCGAAATGGCTCAGCCCCCACGTAACTGGCAATGCGTTGAAAGGTTATCATCGGCTGTTCCGATCGGGTCCAAGGATTCTGGATATTCAACTACCCTTTGACACAGGCAAAAGTCGGATTCTCGAATAGGCTGCCTTGTTGCAATCCAGTGAGAATAACTATAGCAGGAATAATGGGCTTAGGTAAGGCCGGAAAAATCGAGAAGGTAGCAGGGCAAGATTCGGGCTCCCAAACCGATAACTCCTAAGCCAAAATCCCGTTTTCCCAAAAATCCTGACGTTTCCCCTTCGTTACGGCCGATACTACCGTTACGGATTGCGCCGTCGCGCGCTCGCGAGGAAGGTTCATGATTGGCAAGCACTTGGTCTGGGCCCTGGCGTTAATCGGGATAAGCGGCTGCCTTCGGCACTGCTGCCCGGACTTGGATGAGAGTCTGTGCCGACAGGCGGAGACGTGGGTGGATTTGCAGCCGGCGCTGCCAGCGGAAAAAGAAAGCGGCGCTTCTCTAGGGTCGCCGACCATCGACCCGGTTGTGACCAGTTTGCAGAAAGAGAAAAAAGATCCCCCGGCCACCTTGATCGAGCGCCTGAAACTGCCGCCGGCGTTGCCGGGGGCGAAGATTCCGGATATCAAGCTGCCGCCGCCGTTGTCCAAGGAAATGGAGGCGGCCCTCAAAAAGTATTTTCCGCCTTTGCCTGGTCTGGGCGAGGAGCCGAAAGCTCGGCCCGGCCCGGAAGGGCTGCCGCTCACCCTCGCCGACTTGCAAAAGCTGGCCCTGACCAACAGTCCGGTGCTGCGGCAAGCGGCGGCCGCCATCGAGGCCGCCAAGGGCGCCGCCTGGCAAGCCGGGCTGTATCCCAACCCGGTTATCGGCTATCAGGCAGAGGAAATCGGACCGACCGCCGGCATGCAGGGCGGCCATATCACGCAAACCATCACGACGGCCGGCAAACTCGGCCTGGCCCGCGACGTCGCCCGCACGGACATCCGCATCGCCGAGCACAAGTTCACCCAGGCTCAAGCCGACGTCCGTACCCAGGTCCGTGCCGGTTACTTCAACGTGCTGGCGGCGCGCAAAAACCTCGCCGTCACCCGCGCCCTGAACCAGCTCACCGACGAAATCTATCGCGTCCTGGTCGTGCAGCTCAAAGTCGGCGAAGTTGCTGCTTATGAGCCCATGCAAGTCCGCGTGCTGGCCTTGCAAACGCGGGCCCAGCTCGTCCAGGCCCACAATCGCTACCTGGCTGCCTGGAAAGAACTGGCCGCCGCACTCGGCTTGCCCGGTCTGCCCCTCACCGAGCTGGCCGGCCGCATTGAAATGTCTATCCCGAACTATCAATACGAATCGGTCCTGGCCCGGGTCTTGACGCGCCACAGCGACGTGCTCATTGCCGACGACAGGGTCGCCAAAGCGCAGCTCTCGTTACGGCTGGCTCAGGTCATGCCCATCCCCGACGTGGGCGTTCGCGTCATGGTGCAGAAGGACAATACCAGCCAACCTTCCGCGATTATCTCCGGCGTGTCCGTGGAAATCCCGTTTCCGCTGTTCAATCGCAATCAAGGAAACATTTACCAGGCCCAGGCCTTCTTGGGCCAGGCCAGCGAGGAAGGCCATCGCGTCCGCGCCGAGTTGACCGCCCGGCTGGCCGGGGCCTTCGAGCGCTACGACAACAACCGCACCCTGGCCGGCTTGTACGGCCAGCAGATTCTGCCCAACCAGGTGCAGGCCTTCCGCGCCGTGGTCGCCCGGCATTCGGTCGGCGGCCCCGTCGGCAAGGACGTCCCCAGTTACAACGACCTCGTCACCGCCGAGCAAACCCTCGTGGCGGTCATCACCAACTACCTGAATGTATTGCGCGATCAGTGGGCCGGCGTCGTGGAAGTGGCGGGTCTATTGCAAACCGACGATTTGTTCCAACTCGGCGAGGATTGTCATGACCAACGGGTTCCCGACCTGGAAAGCCTGGTGCCGCTGAGTTGTCTGCACCCTTGCAGCCCCATGCAGGATGCCCGGCTATACGGCGCCGACGGCACCTGGCCGGCGGCTCCTTCTCCCCTGGCGCCGCAAACGCTGCCGCCTCCCCAGCCCGGTTCGCCGCCGACCTCGCCCCCAGAAATTCTGCCACTGCCGCCTCTGCCCCTTATTCCGGCAGAAAACGGTCCCTCTTCTGTTCCGGCCGAAGTCTCTGGAATACCCGTTCTGGGGCTGCCCCGTGGAATTCCCGAGTGATTTCGGCCCGCTCTACCAAACGGGTTGTTGCGGGTAACAGAGCCGCGACCGTAAGGGAGCGGGGCAGGGGCCAGGACCAGGAATCCCGCTTCCTAACGGTCGCGGCTCTGTTACCCATTACCAGTTCACCGGCCGCAATTGCGGGCCGACGAACACCTTGTGGATGGCGCCGACGTGGCGCGTGCAGGCGCGGTACCAGAGCACCACGTCTTTGCCGTCGATGCTCTCCTTGTTCAGCAAGCGGTTGATCTGCGCCTTGGCGTTGGCGGTGCCGGTGGTGCCGCCCGGCATGTTGTAGGGGATGCCGCCGTCGGTAAGCTCCTTGAGCTGGCCCGGGGAGTTTTCATGACAGCGCAACGCCCACAGGTCGCCGACGCTGAAGGCATCCTGGACGCGCTGATCGTTTGGGCCGGGGATGAGCTCGTAGCCGCGTTTCGTTACCTTGTCGCGCACGCGCCAGCGCTCGCCCGGCTGGACCGTGCAGCGGGACTCGACCAGGAGATGGACCCAGCGCTTCTCTTTCGGCCGGTACTCTTCCACGATATCATCGGCGGCATCCTCTATGTCGAAATCGAACCGCCAGTAGACATGGTGATCGTGCGCCTTGCCGACGCACACATTGTTGACCGCCGAGAAGCCGTAGCGCGGCTCGATGACGCCGTTGGGATGGAAGCGCCATTCCTGGACGTAGCGATACCAGCCGGCCTTGGTCTGCGTGGTCAACGACAGGAAATTCTGGCCGCGGAAGACGGCGACCCCTTTGAAGGTGCCGGCGTCTTTTCCCGGATGGTCCAGCGTGGTGATGGGCGGATAGGTTTTGACCAGGGCGTAGCCGGGAGCTTTGACCTCGCCGCGCGGGTCGAACGGCGCCAATTCATATTGCCAGTCGCGGTAGTGCGGGCCGCACGACGGATAGTACGGCTCGTGGTAGCGCACGTTGAGGATCGGCGTATGGGCCCGCCAGAGCACGAGCTTGCCCTTGTAGCGCACGTTGAGCAGTTCGAGGCCGGAGCGGCCGACGTTGGCGCCCGAGCTGGCTGTCGGCGGAATCCAGCACAGCGTCCACACCGGGTTCTTGGCGGGCCAGCTGATTTGCCGGTGCCCCGTGCAGGCGCTGGGCGAGCTCGGCTGGAAGTTGGCGGCGAGGAGCGTTTCCCCCGTGCCCGCACCCGTGAAACGGGGATCCTGCCGATCCGTGCAACACGGCGAACTGGGCGGTGAACTGTCGGCGACGGGTAATTCCTCCCCCTCGCGCGCCTCTGAAACGAAGGCATTCTCGAGTGCCATGAGGCCGACGAGGCCGGTGAGGATCAGGACGCAGCGAGCAAAAACTTGCGAGGACATGGCGTTGATCTCCCTGAGGTGCATTGACAGGCGAGCCGAGCAACGTAAGTCGCCGGGTTACGACGCCCACCTCTTACCCGGCCGCTTACACGGCACGGCTCGCCTGTCAATCGAAGATTGCAAACCTCCTATGACCGTGCGTGAGTGTAGTCCTCACGCTCCGCGTGAGTAGTCGTCACGCGGAGCGTGACGACTACTCTCCTGAATCATGCACGTTGATTTAGTTCGAGTCCGATTTTTCCGGCTCCGGCCGTTCCGAGAGACTGATGCGGCCCGCCGTCATGTCCACGTGAACGAGGCGGATCAGCGTCAAGCGGTCTTTGGACAAGAGCTGGAATTGCAAGGTGCGCGGCACGACCTTGCCTTCCTCGATCTTGCCGCGCGGCGCGACCAGGAAGCCGCCCTCGAGCGCGCCGTCCACCAGCAGTTTGCGGTGCACCTTGTCCGCTTTGATGAGGTTCATCGCGTCTTCGATTTCCTCCTTGGAGGGCACGGGCGCGCCGGCCTGCGTCTTCTTTTCAATCACGCGGCTACTTTTCAGATCGATCGTGTAGCGGGTGGACTTTCCTGTCGTGTAGTCGAAGCTAATGACGAGGAGATGGCTCTTGTCGGAACCGAGCTCCTCGCTGTCATCGAGCCGGGCACCCATCACCCGGACGCGGTCCTTCTTCGGGTCCACTTTCAAGTAGGCGTTCATGTAGGCGGCGACGGCTTTCATCTCGGCGTCGCTCAACGGCTCGCCGACGGCAGTCTTGACCTGTAGCGGCGGCAGTTTCGCCTCCTTGTCGTCGGCCGCGGCCGGGGCGCCAAGGAGCAAGCACAGGCCGCCATAAACCACGAGGATTCCTATCCTGGACATGCTTTCTCCTTTCACGAGGGGAGGAAAGGGGTTGACTGGTGAACTGACCGGATAGTAGCAAAAAACACCAAGACATTCAACAGGTGAGAAGTTGGTAGTAGTCCCGTAACGGGGGCACGACACGGTTTGCAAAGGTCTGTAGGGAACGCCCTCCGTGGCGTTCCGTGGGTTTGCCGGGATACCGGAACGGCACAGAGGCCGTTCCCTACAGGATGGCGCCGTGCACGCTCCCGTAACGGCACAGGGAAGGTGCCTATTACAATAAACCGGGAGACCTGGGAAAAAAGAGCCAACTTGATCGCCTCGGTATTCCGATAAAGAGAGATAAGCCATGGAAGCAAGCCAAGGCAAAGAAGGCGGGAAAAATAGCCGCCGCAAAGCAACTATCTTTGTCAGGCCAAGTTTTCACGATTGGAGAACATTTTTTGGGCCGGCGACAAAAAGTGGGAATTTTCAAGGACTTGCGGCAAAGGCGCCTCTTCGATTCGCGTTGACACATTCCGCAAGGTGGTTATAATCCAAACTGTTGGCAAGATTGGCAATCCCCCCAGGTTTTTTCGCCCTGGCCAAGGCCGGTGCGGGGCAAGGAAGAACAAGGGATTCAAAGGGATTGCCCAGAGGCAAAACACGGAATGTAAGAGGCACGTGTCACGGAGGATCAGGGTCCGCGGCCGGTTGCGGAAATCGGTTTCCCGGACCACGGTTTCGACTCCACTTGGCCGGAGTAGGCCGGATTTCTAATCCGGCCGGGCGAGGGGGAGTCGCAAGGGATGGATGTACCCATGAAGACCGTTTTCACGACCGGCGAAGCCGCCAAAATTTGCAAGGTCAGTCAGCAAACCA
>CAZFGM010000533.1:0-5349 GCA_964518515.1 uncultured Alcaligenaceae bacterium
ATCTGGGCAAGGGACGTCGGCCTGGAAAGGCCGACCTACAATTGCGTTGCAAAGGCCTCTCGCGGAGCCAGACGACTACGATGAAACCCATTTATCATTTCTTTTTAACCTTTGCGTAAAGCCAAAACCAGTCGAAAAAAAACTCCACAACGGAGATTGCACCTTATCCCTGGAAAAATCATAATGAAACTATGACCCCTGCCGGGGAGTAGAACTTGCGGAAGCAGGAACACGCAGGTCGCGGTTCCGCCCCCCCAACACTCGAGGACTTATCATGCGTTCCGCCGCTGCCCTGGCCAGCCTGATCGTAGTGACCACCCTTGCGGCCGATTCGGTGCCCAAGGAAAAACCGACCACCGCCAATCTGGGCAAGAAAATTGCCAACGTCTCGTTCACAAACGCCGCCGGCAAGACCGTCGCGCTCCACGATTTCAAGGACAAAAAGGCCATCGTCGTCGTTTTCTTGTCGTTCGACTGCCCGGTGTCGAATAGCTATGCCCAGCCGCTGGCCGACATGTACCGGGAATTTCACAAGCAGGGAATCGCTTTCCTCGGTCTGACCACCAACACCGAAGAGACCGACGCCGAAGTGGCCAAGCAGGCCAAGCACTTCAACCTGCCGTTTGCGGTAGTGTGCGATCGCAAGCTGGCCGCGGCCGCGGCCTTCCAAGCGGATATCACCCCCGAGTGCTTCGTCCTGGACGGCGACTTCGTTCTCCGCTATCGCGGCCGCATCGACAACGCCTATTCCGACCGGCTGAAAAAAAAACCGCAGGTCACCGAGCACAACTTGAAACAGGTGATCGGCGAGTTGCTGTCCGGCCGGCCGGTGCGCGTGGCGGCCACCGTGGCCATCGGCTGCCCCATTCCGCGTCAACAAGCGCCCCCGCCCCCGATCGGAAACGTCACCTATTATCGCGATGTTGTGCCCATCTTGCAGAATAACTGCCAGAGTTGTCACCGGCCGGGCGAGGTCGGGCCGTTTTCCCTCATGACCTATCGCCAGGCGGTGAACTGGGCCGAGGACATCAAGAGCTATACGCAGCGGCGCATCATGCCGCCGTGGAAACCCGCCGAAAGCGTCAAGTTCCACAACGAGCGCCGGCTGAGTGACAAGGAACTCGCCACGCTGGCCGCCTGGGTCGATGGCGGCACGCCGCAGGGCAATGTCAAGGATGCCCCGCCGCCCGCCAAGTTCCCCGACGGCTGGCAGCTCGGCACGCCCGACTTGGTCCTGGCCGTGCCCGAGGAGTTTACCCTGGGGCCGACCGGCCGAGATTTATTCCGCTGCTTCGTCTTGCCCACCAACCTCAAGGAGGACAAGTACGTGGTGGCCGTCGAGGTGCGGCCGGGCAATCCGCGCATCGTCCATCACACCATCCAGTTCATCGACACCAAGGGGCAGGCCCGCAAGCTGGAAGAGAAGCAGCGCGACAAAGACAAGAACCAGCCGATCGACCCGAAGCAACCGGCTACCAAGTATGACCGTGGTCCGGGATATTCCATGGCCATGGGGGTCGGCTTCATTCCCCAGGGAAGCCTGCTCGGCTGGGCGCCCGGCCAGCTGGGGCGTTTTCTGCCCCAGGGCTCCGGCATTTTTCTGCCGAAAACCTCCGATCTCGTCGTGCAGGTCCACTACCATCGCAACGGCCGCGTGGAAAAAGACAAAACGCAAGTGGGACTCTATTTCGCCAAGAAACCCATCGACAAGCGCTATGCCGGCTCGGTGTTGGCCGGCGGCTCGGGCGGCCTCTTGGGCCGGTTCTTCGCCATCCCCGCCGGCGCCGAACGCTACCCCTTGCAAGGAGACTCCTGGGCTACCGCCGACTACACCCTGCATTCCGTCATGCCGCATATGCACTTGATCGGCAAGGAAATCAAAGTCTCGTTGACGCCGCCGGAAGGCAAGGAGCTGACCCTGATTCACATCAAAGAATGGGACTACAACTGGCAGGAAACCTACTTTCTCAAGGAGCCGATGCAGATCAAGGCCGGCACCCGCTTCCACGTCGATGCCTGGTACGATAACAGCGATAAAAACCCCAATAATCCCTTCAACCCGCCGCGCCGGATCACTGTCGGCGAGCAGACAACCAACGAAATGTGTTTCGTCTTTTTGGGCGGCACCGCCGGACAATTCAACCGGATTTTGCCGATGAGCCCGCTCGGCCCGGGCGGCAGAAAAGACAAAAAGACCGCGGGGAATTGACGGAAAATAAAGGGGTCGGGATTCTTTTCCGGCCCTGTGTCCACCCCGAGGAGGCTGCACCCTGGCCACGATCAATCCGCTGAGCCAGCGCATGCCGTCGGGTTTCGACGCCGCCGGCCGGCAGACAGCCGCTATCGATCCGCGCGGCAACCGCGCCACACGCTAGTAGCCGAGTTTTGCTCAAATCCCCGCGGCGGCGGCGCGGGCCTGGTCGATGAAGCGGCGCACCTTTTCGGCATCCTTTCGCCCCGGACTACTTTCGACGCCGCCGGCCACATCAACCGCATACGGCCGCACGATGTGGATGGCCGCGGCGACATTCTCCGGCGTCAAGCCGCCGGCCAGGATAATCGGCACTTCCAGGTGTACATCGGCCAGAAGCTGCCACGGAGCCGCCAGTCCGGTGCCGCCATATTCGCCGGCCCGGTGGCCGTCGAGCAGCACCGCGGCCGGCAGAGCATTCGCCGCCCGGCATTTTGCCAGATACGTCCGCACGCCGGTCAACGTTTCCGCGCCCTGCACCTGAAAAGCCGGAATGAAACGGAAGGAAGGGGGTGAACCAACAGGGGGGTCGTCCCCGTGCCATTGAATGGTTCGCATGGTGGGAAGAGGAGAAACGGTTTCCAGGATTCGCGGCAGAGGCTCATTGACAAACAGCGCCACCGGTTCCAGAAAAGGAGGAAGTTCCCGCAAAATACCCGCCGCGGCGACGGGCGATACATAGCGGACGGACCGGGGATAGAAGTTGAAGCCCACGGCATCGGCGCCCAGCCGGGCGGCGGCCAAGGCGTCGTCGCGCTGCGTGATGCCGCAGATTTTGATGCGCACCGGCATGAAGGGATTGTACCATTCCCTGTGAGTTTTGTTGAGATAACCGCCGCCGCAGGGCTGACGCTTCTGGCAAAAACCATCGCCGCCAACCGGGACTTCCCTTTGGGCCACATCCAGGTTAAATTGTGGAGGTTGGTGTTTAACCGGAGCGGGTAGGATTGATACATTATTTAGCCGGCGAGCTTGCTCGCCGTGGACTGGATGCTGCCCGCGGCGAGCAAGCTCGCCGGCTAAATGAAAGGCCTCAATTACTACCGCGTGGAGTATATTTCCCAAGCCCGTCCCCCCTCGCCCCCCCTTGGCAAGGGGGAGGAAGGGGTCGATGCGGTTGATTTACCGTGAGGTTGCCATGCTTTTCCCTCTTCCCCACGTAGTGGTTTCCCTGGCGGTGGTTTCGTTCGCCGCGCTCGCGCAGCCTGAAACCAAGAACAAATTCAAGCTCTCGGAAGGGGAACAGAAGGTCCTGGACTTGACCAACGAAGCGCGGAAAAAGGAGAACCTGCCGCCTTACAAGGTCCATCCGCTCTTGTGCCAGGCCGCGCGGATTCATTCGGCCAACATGGCCAAGCAGCGGAAAGCCGATCACGTGCTGGACGGCAAAGGCCCGGCCGACCGCATCAAGGAAACCGGTTATGCCCCGACGCGCTGGGGCGAGAACATCTATTGGGGCATGGGCGAGAAATTTGCCAGCCCCGACGGAGCGGTGACCTGGTGGCTGAAGTCGCCGCCGCACCGCGCCAATATCCTCAAGCGCGACTTCGAGGAAATCGGCCTCGGTGTCGCCGGCAATTCCCAAGGCGAAGTCTATTACACGCAGGTCTTCGGCAGCGCGCGCAAGCCGTGAGCGCCCTGGGGGTCGAGATCCCGTGCCCGAAGATATTGCAACGCCGCCGGTCGCATGCGCTCGCGATAACTCGAGGGCATTTCCACCCAGGGCAGGATCAGCTTCCGGCACCCCGGCCAACCGCAGGCGCACGCCAGCGTCCAGCCCGGTTCCGCGATCGACGTGGCGTAATCAAAAGTGATTTCCTCGCCGGGGCCAATGTCGCGGAGGGCGAACAAGATCGGTTCGCCGCTGAGAAAGCCCGCATTGGGAACGCACGAATGGTTGATGCAATCGTCCAGTTGATCGCCGTGGGAACAAAGCCACAGATCATGATCGATTTGCAGGGCGAATAAAGCGCCGGTCAAAGCGGCGGTTTTGAGCACCCAGCCGGTGAAGGCGGCGATGTATTCGCCCTGGGCGATGGCTTGTTGGGTAAACACGCCGCGGCCTTTGGGGCCGGCACTTCTTATTTCCAGCTTGGCGTGGGGCATGGAGTTTTTCCTTGGCGCCGGGAAAGCACCTCTCATTCTTTCAGCCTCCGAAGAATCTTTCGCCGTGGGCCCCGCAGCATTTCTTGAACTTCTTGCCGCTGCCGCATCGGCAAGGATCATTGCGGCCCAGACGCGCTTCCGAGCGCACAGGAGCTTGCTTGTGGACTGGGGCTAATTCGGAATAACTTGGTTTGCGGGAACCCCGTGCGACCATGGCTTCGGTTTCTTCTGGATCCTGGTAGCGCACTTGCGCGGATGCGCCATTCCGAAGGCACGTACGCAACACCTTGGCGGCGAACTCGGCCTCTTCCTCGGGAGACACCCTAACCGCTATTCCTTTTTTCAATCCCTCGACAAAGGGCTCGGCCATTTCCTTGCCGATCAGGGGCAAACCTGCCCCGCTGGTCATGGCAAAATCCACGAACGGGATGACCCGAGTGGCAATCACGTCTCCCATGCGCGCGGAACGACTCAGACTGATATCCACGATAAAAACGCCCTCGTCGTGCAACAGGTCCAAACCTTGAACTCCCTGGCCGGGAACCACCTCCTCGATCAAAAACAGGGAATACCAGGCCCTGGCCATGGCGTGGAGGATTTCCCGTTCGTCCGATCCCTCCGGCGGCGGAGATTCTTGCAACAACCGCTCCACCGCATTGCACCCAGCGCGGCGGACGTTGTACAGGCAAAAATCCATGAGGACCGCCATTTCGTCCTCGGAGTCGAAAACCAGAATCCCCTTGTGCAAAATCCCCAGTTTCCTGGCCCCTTCATCAATGACGTCTTTGGGAAGTCGTTTGGTCAGCAAGGAGTTGAGCTTGCGGCCGATTTCGCGGATGAGCTTGTAGCGAAGAATGGTTTCCTGAGAAACGCTCATGGAATCCTCCTTGATTCAAGAGATGGGAAAAATGGGTTACGGTAATAACATAACTGTACAACCACGAAAAAGCAACTTTTGAAACCATTTTCCTGGGTATGAAGATCCCTCAAAC
>CAZFGM010000534.1:0-5342 GCA_964518515.1 uncultured Alcaligenaceae bacterium
CTCGATGATTTGCCGCGAACCCAGGATTTGCAGCGGATTTAACCAGGAAATCGAGTTGGTGACGCCCAGGCGCCGGGTTATCCACGACCAGGATGTTCGTCTTGTCGTCCGCCATTTTTCCCCTCTACCTGTAATACGCAGGGTGAGTGGTGGTCCTGTTGCTCTATCCGAGAGTTGAAATTTTCTCTTTACCCGAGAACCTGCTTTCTAACCACTCCCTCGCCTCTTGCTGACGATATGGCAAATCTTCGTCCTTTGGCCACGGCCAGGGAGGGTTGTTTCTCGGTTCGGGACCAGTAGCGATGGCTACCTGTTCCTCCGCAGTCATCGCCGCTGCGACAATGTCCGCCAACAAGGGAGCACCATAGGGACTCTTTTCGACCTGCGTTTTCTTCGCCGTAATCGTGTGCGGGCGCTGGTAGTTGGCTTCTTCCCAAATCCACGCGCGCAGGAAATCTATCTCAGGTGGTGTTAGTTTGGGTCTAGGGAGCATATGGGTAATTCTCCAGCGGCTCATTCTTGCCGGGTTGCTGAAACCGGTACTTCTTTGCCCACTCCTCCAAAGTCATACTTGTCGGAGCCCCGTCCGTTTGTTTCTTGCTCTCAAGTGCAGTCTTTGAGTATTTTATTTGAGGCCAATCAGCGGGTGCAGCCCCGAGAACTCCCTGATCGTCGAAACCTATAGGTTGATGGCAGTACGGACAGAGTACTGCTGCACCAGGCTTCATCTGCAACAAGGTGTTGAGGGCCGGCCCCTTTGGGACCACACACTCCAGAAGAGGGTCGGCGATATACCCGCCACAGAGTTTACAACTCTGGGACCAGTAAGGGACGGAAGCCATGATCCCTTCCACCAACCTGGACAGTTCTCTACAATCTGACAACCATCTGTCCATCTGACAACTACCTTACTCAATTACTCAAATTACCGCTTTTTTGGCCAGCCTCGCACCAGGAACCTTGCCAAAAGGAGTTTCACCAATTTCTTGTTCCAGGATTTCGTTGAGCACCTCAACCGGGTGCCGGTTTTCCAACTCGCTTAGGGTAGTAATCAATTCCATTATCCGTTGGCGATAATCGGCTGCCTGTTCGGATGCGGGAACCATCTGGATCAAAGGAGGACCCTTGCCGTTTTTGGTTTCCTCAAAGCGCACCAGGTTGGGATTGGGATTGGCAACCCTAATCCAACCGCGGTTAAAAAAGTACCTTTGCACTTGAGAAAGCTGAACTTTTTCAATGCGGGGATCGACCCATCTCCAGGGATTCATAATTCTTCTCCTGTCTTGATTTTTCCCATGATTCGCTGAAGCGCCTCGGCTGAAAAAACATTGGCTCGGGGAATCGAAATCCGCACCGATTGACGATTTGCGGTTGGCTTTTTCCCTTTTAAGGACAACCAATACGCACAGTAGCGAAGAATAAATTCTTCCTCAGTCTGGGTAGACCACTTTTTTTCGTCTTCTGGAAGCAACAGCACAACAAGGATTCGCGGACACCCCGGTGCCGGATGTCGTAGGGTTTCATACGCTTGAGCATCAAGGTCATAGCGAATTCCGCCGACTAATTTGCCTGCTCTTGTCGTGCTCTTGGCTTGTACGTCAAGGGGTAGGCATCTTGTTTGTTGGTAGAGCAAATGAACACCTGCGCATTTTCCAGGAAACTCGCTTGGAGTTCAGCTGCTGGCGGGCCAACCGTGGTGACCGCACCCAGAGCAAGGCGCGAGGTTCAAACGTCGTCCGGAGCCGAGACCAGTAAATTCCGGCATTGAACCGCAGTCGAGTATCAGCTGTACAAAAATACTACCAACTTTTCAGCTGCCTACCCTACGTCAAGTTTATAGCCGGATTCCACAGGCCGTCCTCCGGATATTTCGATATCACTTATCGTCAAATCAAAACCATAATCGGGATAAGGTTTGCTCCAGCTCATGCCGCACCTGGCGGCTATTGCCTGGACATAGGCCATGCACAAGGCTTCCTGGCGATGATTCCTTGTCAACAATTATTCGCTCCTTGCCAGATCCTGACCGGGCAACGGCAACCCAGATCTCCGCCGCGGCATTAACCCACCGCCGGCGTAACCGGCGTGGCCTCGGCGTCGCTGTCGTCCACCTTGAAATGCTGCCAGATCATCGGACGGGCGAACGGCTCGATGTGCAGGGCGACCTTGCCGTCCAGGAAAAGACGGACCGTGCCCGACGACTGGCTGACGGCGACGGCGATGGCCTTGGTGACCTTGCTGATGGCCGCCGCCGCCCAGTGGCGGGTGCCCAGGCCCTTGCTCAGCGTGATACCCTCGGCGGGGGCGTCGATGTACATGCAGGCGGCCACGGCGATGCCGTCGCGGCGGACGAGAATGGCCCCCTCCAGCTGGGCAATGTCCTTGATTTGCTCGCGGACCCTTTTGTCGCGGATGTCCCGTTCTTTCGGGCTGTAGCCGCGGAAGGGGTTGAAATTCAGCGAGTGGGACATTTTCAGGACCTTGGCCGTGTCGCCGACGACGAACATGGTGCCGACCGGCTTGCCTTCCCGTCCCTCGCGGCCGATCTCGGTGGCCAGGTCCACCACCGCCCGCAGGCTTTCCAGGGGAACCTGGGTGTCCAGCTGCCGCAGGTCCTGAGCGGTGAGCCGTTCCAGGTGCTCCCCCAGGTGAATGATGGTCAAGCTGTCGATCGGTTCGGTTTTTTCATTCTCGACTTCGATGCCGTTGTACAGGGCGATCACGTGGGCGCCGGTCAGGAGTTTATCGGTGGCCACCGCTTCGAGCAGGGCCAGGCTGAGACGTTCTTTCTTGGGGGTGGGCCCGGGGTCGATGTCCAGAACGGTCAAATCGGCATAGGATTGCAGTTTTTCGGTGAGTTCCTTGTCCTGGGCGGCGACTAGTAATTTGCTGCCGTCCGGCAACAAAGTACGGAGCATCTCCCAGTCCAAGTCGGTTTCCGTGAGGAGCAACACGGCGTCGGCAGTCATTTCCTCATACAATTGCCGCGCCGCTTTCAAGAGGTTGATGGTTTGTGGAGCCAGCCCCATGACACCCGTATTTCATCGCTAGGTCCAAAGTCCCGCGGCCAATCCCCGATATGTTGTATGGTAATCGGCAAAGGAAAAATGGGCAATGACATTTGCTGAGGGTCGTGAATGTTTTGCCCACGAGGAATCCACGTAAGTTCCCCCTGCCGCTGAAGACCCCGACGCCCAGGTCCGCTTTCCAGCGCTGGAAAGCCGGAGAACTTCAACAGTAGCCATGCCGAGAGACTCCTCGAACTGAAGCGGTGGTTGTGGTTATTCGATTTCGCTTACCACATAATCCGGATCGCGCGGCACCAGCCGCGTTTTTGTGCAATCCACCAGGAAATCCAGGTCCTCCAGAACGATGGCGCCGATCCAGGCGGAGTCGCGCTTGGGTTCCACCACGGCACTAAAAACATCGGTTCGGCCAAGAAGTTCCAGGTGGACTCCGCCCACTTCTTGACGAAGATTCCGCCGGCCGTCCGCGTAGCGAACTTTGACTTTTTGCTTTTTGACCGGGAACCCGAGCTCCTTGGCCACCGCCCCGGGCAATACCAAGCGGGTGGCGCCGGAATCGACCACGCCTTTGATTATCTTGCGGCGAACCTTGGCCGGGTCCCGGTGGCCCAGGCGGGCTTCCACCAGGTCTTCGTTATTGGCAATTTCAAACTCGACCGAAAATCGTCCCATTTTGTGTCTCCCTTGTTCAGCTTTTCCTGTCCGACAGGGATGGTTCTCGGCATTCATTTTACCAACGCGGCGGAATGTGGGGCACGTTTTTTACGTGCCGGGTTGGCACGTTGGAAACGTGGCCCACAACATCTCCGCATTCTGGTTGCGAATGAAATTACTCCACCGCCGGCGGCTTGAGGGACATGTTCGCCTTCCAGAAGGCCTCGCGGGCCTTGGTCCAGCGCGCGTCGGTGGAATGGCCCATGAGCGGGCTGGAGATCATCGTCTTCGGCTCGGGATGGACGTTGAAGGCGGCGTACACCGTCGTCGGCGCGCACACCGTGTCGATGAAGCCGACGCCGTGCAGCGACTTGCCCTTGAACTTGCGGGCGAAATTGACGGCGTCGTAGTAGGCAGAAGTCTCCGCCACCTTGGCGAAGCGGTCCTTGTCCTTCTCGTCCAGGCGGTACAGCCAGTGAGGCCAGCCGCTGATGCGGCCGTGGGCCTTGCCGTTGTGATCGCACATGGCCGCTACGTTCGGGGCCGCCAGTTTCACGCGCGCATCCAGGCCGCTGAGGATCAGGGTCAAAGCCCCCCCCTGGCTGCCGCCCGTGACGCCCAGGTCCTTGCCGTTGTAATCCCGCCGGCTGGTCAAATAATCGAGGCAGCGAACGCAGCCCAGGATCACCGCCCGGTAGTAGCTCTTGTCCTTGTCGTCCATGCCGATGTCGCGATAATTCTTGAGCGGCCCGGCGGCCATTTTCTTGTAAAACGCGCCTGCTTCGTCCACGGGCATGTCGTGAATGATGATGTTCATGGACAGGGCGCCGAGCTTGGCGTGAGTGACGTCTGGGCCGATGCCGTAGACGCCGGCGCCGGGCACGGTCAAGATGGCCGGGAACTTCCCTTTGCCCTTGGGCACGCTGATCCAGCCGTGCACCTTCTTCTTGTCCACGTTGTCAAGGGTGATCTTGTAGCAGTCGTACAGCAGGGTGCTGTGTTTTTCGGAAGGTTTCAACTGCGGATTGGCCGCGACCTTGGCCAGCTCCTTCAAGCCGGCCTCCCAGAAAGCGTCGAAGTCCACCGGCATCTTGGCAGTCGGCGCAATCTTGGTCGGCTCGTAGGCGGCCGCCGCCAGGGCAAATTTCTTGCCCTGATCGACCCGCAGTTGCAAAAAGCCCGGCTGGTCGAGCTTGCCGGTCAGGGAAAAAATCTTGCCCTTTTCCAGGGTCATCTTGCCCTGTTCGAGGATTTTGTAACCGTCGTCGGTGAAGCGATAGGTCGCCTCGCCGTCCTCCTGGCTCTGGATGAAAAAGGTGGCCTTGACGCTGAGCTGGTAAATGGCCTCCTTCTCATTGCACCAGGCTTGCAACGGGGCGGGCTGTTTCTGGGCCTGCGCCGGGGACGCGACGCCAACCCAGGCCGCCACCAACAGGAATAACTCGCAAAACAGCATTGCTTTCCGGGACATCGTGCACCTCCGGGTAAAAAGGGCAGAATTCCTACCAGTTTAGGGAGAGAGGACCGCGAATCACGGGACAATTTCCGTGGGATTTTCGTTATGAGCGGTGCGGGCACGAGTGGGTTCCGCGCAACGAGAGCGAGGAGCCTAGTACACCCTGGCAGAGTTGACCAACCACCAGAGTACAAAGATCGCCCATT
>CAZFGM010000535.1:0-5284 GCA_964518515.1 uncultured Alcaligenaceae bacterium
CTGCGGCTACCCGTTTTCGGATGATCTTGCGGCCAAATTCTCCGGTCATATAATCCATTACGGAGGAGTTTCCCGGATTTCCCACACTAAGTGAGAAAAGCATGCGCGTGTGGTTGCGCAACGTCGTCACGGCGGTCAAAACCGTGGCCCAAGGAATGTGGGTCACGCTGTGGTACTTCGTGCAGACCTACCGGCGCAAGGCTTTCACCCAGCACTTCGAGTATCCCGAGCTGCCCGTGCCGGTCAAGCCGCGCTATCGCGGCTTCCATCGCTTCGACCTGACCACCTGCATCGGCTGCGACAAGTGCGCCCGGGCCTGTCCCGTGGATTGCATTTACATCGACAAGATCAAGAATCCCGTCGGCAAGGGGTTCCGCGTCAACGGTTTCAAGATCGATTACACCAAGTGCATGTTTTGCGCTCTGTGCGTGGATCCCTGCCCGGTGGATTGCATCTTCATGGGCTCGACCTACGACCAGAGTTGCTATAGCCGGGATGGCTGCATTATCGATTTCGCCAAACTGCCCGTGGAGACGGCGTGGGGCCAGGCGTCCTTGAATCCGACGGCGGTGGCCGCCTCGAAGCTGGGGGCCGAGCCGGTGTGGACCAAGCCGCCCGACCCGCCGCCGCCCCCCAAACCCGCCGCCCCCGCGCCGGCTGCCAAAACCTAGGAGATTCCCATGGCCTCCCCGTCCAAGCGCCAACGGAACGCCAAGTTCTACACTGTCGAAGAAGCCAACGCCATGCTGCCGCTGTTGCGCTCGATCCTGCGCGACATCACCGAGCTGGCCTGCAGCCTGCGCGAACGCCAGGACCGCCTGGCGCGCGTGCGCGTCCCGGCCGGCCGCGACGACGCCTACAGCGAGGAATTGCAGCACCAGGTCGCCGATTTCGAGCACGACCAGGAACGCCTCAAGGAATATTTCCACGAGCTGAAAAAACTCAAGGTGGAATTGAAAGACCCGTTCACCGGCCTGATCGATTTCCGCGCCAAGCGCGACGGCCGCGACGTGTTCTTGTGCTGGAAACTGGGCGAGCCGGAAATTACCCACTGGCACGAGTTGGACTCCGGCTTCGCCGGCCGGCAACCGCTGAACACGTAGGTCAGGTTTTGGCGAGCCGAGCGACGTAAGTCGCCGGGTTACTTCCGCCGCCAAGACCCGGCGACTTACGTCGCTCGGCTCGCCAAAACCTGGCATATCAGCTTGCCAGATTGCGAGGACCGCAATGACTGTCCTGGTCTTTTTCCTGGTCGTGTTCTTCGCGGTGGCAGTGTTCTTCCTCTTCTTCCACCTCATGCTCGGCAAGCTGGTTCGCCCGGCCCGGCCGGAAACGGAAAAACTGACCATCTACGAATGCGGCGAGCCCACCATCGGCAGCGCCTGGGTCCAGTTCGACCTGCGTTATTACGTCGTGGCCCTGTTGTTCGTGATCTTCGACGTGGAAGTGGCTTTCTTCTTTCCCTGGGCCGTCGTCTTCGGCGACGCCAACAGGCTGGCCAATCGGGACCTGGAACAAAAATCGGAAAAACGCATGGACATCACCCGGCAGCTCATCCCGGTCAGTAATCCGGGGACCCCCGAGGAAAAGCAGTTGCTGCCGCCCCTGCAGGGCAAGAACACGGCCCCGCAACCCATCGATGCCGACACCGCCGGCTTGTGGGGCATCGTGGCCTTCATGGACATTCTGGTTTTCTTCGGGGTCCTGCTGGTCGGCTTCGCCTACCTGTGGAAGCGCGGCGACATCAACTGGGTGCGCAGCACCGCCGCCGAACGCGCCGCCGCGCCGGTTCCCGAGGAATTGCCGACCGGCCCGAGAACGGAAATGGCCAGCGCCGGACAACGTTAGGAGTCAGTGGTCAGAGGACAGAGGACAAAGGACAGAGGACAAAGGGCATAAGTCAAAAGACAGAGGATTTTCAAACAGAGGTCGGATTTCGGATTTTGAATTTGTTTCGGATTTCGGTATTCGGATTTCGAATTTTATCAGCAGCCAAACTGTTTCGGAGAAAGGAGAGTTTGATATGGGCTGGCTTGAAGGTCGATTCGAGGAAAGCGTGCTCACCACCACGCTCGAGCAGGCCATCAACTGGGCGCGCGAGTCGAGCATGTGGCCGCTGACGTTCGGCCTGGCCTGCTGCGCCATCGAGATGATGGCCACGGGCGCGTCGCGCTACGACATGGACCGTTTCGGCGCCGGCGCCTTCCGGGCCACGCCGCGCCAGGCCGACCTGATGATCGTCGCCGGCACCGTCAATTTCAAGATGGCCAGCCGCGTTCGCCGCCTGTACAACCAGATGCCCGATCCGAAGTTCGTCATCGCCATGGGCGCCTGCACTTGCGGCGGCGGCCCCTACTACAAGTACGGCTACAACGTCGTCAAGGGCGTCGATCTGGTCGTGCCGGTGGACGTGTACGTGCCCGGCTGCCCGCCGCGTCCGGAAGCCCTGCTCGAAGGCCTCATGCGCATTCAGGACAAGGTCCGCGGCATGCGCTCCCTCACCAAGGGCCAGCCCATCGAAGTCCCCATCCCTTCGCGCACCGGCTACGTGCAACTGCCCCCGGAGCTGTCCGACCCCGATCCGGTCAAGGCCATGGAGAAGCAGAACGCCTGGGCCAAGCTGACCAAGGAAAAGGCGGCGCCGGCGAAGGGGTAAGACCTTATTACTCTCGGTGAGGCTAATATCTTGCGATTGTTGCAATCCACTTTTGCCTTTCTCACTGTGGGGGCTTTGCTCAGCGGGGCCTGCGTCGCAATCGCGTTGATCTGGGTGGCCGGAGAAAAGGAGATTAAGGAGATGCAAATCATTTTGGCAAGAATCCTTTGCACCTCAATAGTAATATTTTTCACGAGTTTGATTGGCTTTTACGTAAGCGATGGCATTCGCCGGGAATTGGCAAAGGGATGCAAAAATGAGGTGGAAAAGCCAAAATCCTAAATGGACTGTAGTATCCTAAACAATGAGGAAATTTCGCTTTTTTAGATTTGCAGGTGAGAAATGAGCACGATCACGGTTCCACTGCCCGACGAAGGCCTCGAGCGACTGAAAACCATCGCCCGCGAAGTGGGTGTCAGTCCGGAAGAACTGGCCCGCGCCAGCCTGGAAGAATGGCTGAGCCGGCCTCGGGAGGACTTTGTCCAGGCGGCTCGGTATGTTTTGCAAAAAAATGCGGATTTGTATCGGCGGCTGGCCTGATGCGCTACCTTACCCTCGACGAAGTCCTGGAATTGCATCGGATGGTCCTTGGCCAATCCGGAGGCGCCCCAGGTATCCTTAACTTTGGCGTTCTGGAATCCGCGGTAGCCCAGCCCTATATGGCCTTTGCAGGAGAAGAAATCTATCCCACTTTGGCCGACAAAACGGCAGCCCTGGCCTTTTCCCTGATTCAGAATCATCCTTTCGTCGATGGGAACAAGCGCGTTGGCCACGCGGCCATGGAAACTTTTTTAGTATTGAATGGCCACGAATTAACCGCGGACGTTGCTAAACAAGAAGAGGTAGTCCTCCAAGTAGCCGCCAGTAAGATGAACCGGAAAGCTCTTACAAGTTGGCTTACCCAAAATATGCGGCCTTTGACCAAAAACAAACCAGCCAACGAAAACCACGTATGACCCCAACCGACATCATCCAACTCCTGGAAACCCACTTCGGCCCCAAGATCAAGGCCAAGAAGACCGACGCCATCGATCCGTACGTCGCCGTCGAGCCGGCGGACCTGGTCGAGGTGTGCCGCTTCTTGCGCGATGAGCCGCGGCTGCGCTTCGAGATGCTCAATGACATCAGCGGCGTCGATTACCTCGAGCCGGACGCGAAGAAGGCGGCCAAGGCCGGCTTCGAGCCGCACGTGGAAGTGGTCTATCACCTCCAGAGCTTCAGCAACCGGCATCGCTTTACTGTCAAGGTGCTGCTGCCGCGCTGGAAGAACGACACGCCGGGCGAGCTGCCGGAGGCGCCGTCCTTGACCGGCTTGTGGCACTCCGCCGACTGGCACGAGCGCGAGGTCTACGACCTGTGCGGCGTGTGGTTTGTCGGCCACCCCGACCTGCGCCGCATCCTCTTGTCCGAGGACTGGGAAGGCCATCCGCTGCGCAAGGATTACGAGTTTCCGCTGGAATATCATGGGATACGCGGGAGGTAATACGGGCGTTGTCGGCGGATGTTTACCGAAGGCGAGGGGAAGAAATGAAAAAAGGAGCCAACATCGGGTATTACGGAGATGGCAGGGGCCACTGGATCAGGCGAGAGTGGAAACCTCAGTGTTCTTCCAAAGTTTTTTTCTACGGGCGCTGCCAGGGAGTCAAAGGCCACAAAGGGGTTCACTGGTGCTATTCTCCTTCGGGCAGCTTCCAGTGGGATGATAATGTTGATGATCCCAAGCACAATGGTTGTGCCGGCAGCACGCCTCCGGGCCACAAATCCTATGTGTCGCCCGTGAAGATGCAAAAGCATTACTTCATGAGCCATTACACGGACGCGGAAGTAACGGACAAGGCCATCATCGCCATGCTCGAAAAAGACAAGACCCCGGAACGGGATGCGTCCCTGAGCAGGCCGGTAACGGACAAGGCCACCATCGCCATGCTCGAAAAAGACAAGACCCGGGAACGGGATGCCTTTAGCAGGCCGGTGGTTAGGCGACGAAACTCATGACTACACAAGCGAAAATCATTGGCGTCCACCCAGTCGAAGCCGAGGAACCGGTTCACCTGATCGAACTCCTCGTTGAAGGCGATGTCGATGAATTCGAAATCGGCGAGCTAACGCAAGAAGTCGCCGGTCAGCCAAAGATGAACTGGCAAGCGCCGTACGATGATCGTTTACTTGAGGAATTGCAAGGAAAGGTTCGCTATGCCTTTTTCTTCCACTATCTTGATCTCAAGAAGCCGTTGCTGGCGTCATCAGGGTTGTTGACACTGCCCAAACCGACAAAGGCACCGGCACACCTCCAAGACATCGTGTACGAGTCGCCGTGAGCGAAGCCGCAAAATATTGCAGGCAGCCCCGGAGCCATGGGACCCGAGGACGACAGCTATGAAACCCATGCAGATAACGACCACGGTGGAAAAGGATGGTGTCCTCGTTTTGCAGGGACTTCCTTATCCTTCGGGGCAGAAAGTGGAGGTGTCCATCACACCGGTTTCGGAGGCGGGACCCAATGCCTCGGAGCGCTACCCATTGCGGGGGACGCCCTACCGTTACGATGATCCCTTTGAACCGGTGGGACTTGAGGATTGGGAGGCGCTTCCTTGATCCTGTTGGATACGCACATCTGGATTTGGTGGG
>CAZFGM010000536.1:0-5281 GCA_964518515.1 uncultured Alcaligenaceae bacterium
AGCATTCTGGATCAAATCCGTAACAAACCCTCGGAGGAATCCGATCAAATCAAAGAAAAAGAGCAAGTCTTCCGTCGCTTTCTCAAGTCACGAGAACCCTTCCGCCAACTCGCCGACCTCTGGTGTTCGAAATTTGCCGAACCCAACCAGCCCATGCTAACCCAGGAGCAATACCATTCCGCCTTGGAAGTCGTCGGCAACCCACACAAGTTCAATAAGCTGGCATTAGAACCTTGGTTTAAAGATGCCCTGGAGCGCGCCCGCCGGCCGGATATGCGCTGCTTTTCCTGGGAGCTTGAGTTTCCCGAAGCTTTCTTTGTCGGCCAGGACAGGCGCCCCAGCCCCGGCTTCGACGCCGTTATCGGCAACCCGCCCTACGATGTTCTCTCGGAGTTGGAAAACGACACGGACCTGACCGCCTTCCGAAAGGTCATCGCGGCCGAGCCGAGCTTCGAGCCTTCCGAGCGCGGCAAGAACAACCTTTACAAACTATTCCTCTGCCGGGCCCTGGACCTCGTGGCGGAAGGCGGCTACCTTGGCTTCATCACCCCAATGGCGCTGCTCGGTGACGACCAGGCCGCCGACCTGCGCCGGCAAATTCTCAAGGTGGGTTGCTTCCGCGCCATCGAAGCTTTCCCACAAAAGGACAAGCCCAGCGAACGGGTCTTCCCCGAAGCCAAGCTTTCAACCGTTGTTTTTTCCCTTCAGAAAGACAAATCCCCAGAAAGCCGGCAACGCCCTTTCCGCTCCCGCGTTCACCGTGGTCGGTTCATCGAAGAAAATTCTCCCACCCTCACTCTGTCAACCGCGTCCATCCCGCTCTACGATCCGTCCAACTTCACCATTGTTAGCTGCGACCAGGAAGATTGGGACTTGGCGACGCGCATGATGGCCAGCGGGCGCATGGCCCGGCTCAAGGAATTTGCCGAATTCTTTCAGGGCGAAGTGAACGAGACGAACGAAAGAGCAAGAGGAAACCTGACGAAAGGTGCGCGCGACGGAAAATTGGTGACGCGTGGCGCAAGCATCTGTAGCTATGTTCTGAGAACCGCATCGCAGGGCAACGATATTTGGCTGAACGTGGAGAGTTTCCTTGGGGACAAAAATCCGATTTCTAAGGCTTTTCATTACAAGTACCCCCGCGTCGGGCTGCAAGAGAGTTCCCCCCAGAACAATTTCAGGCGAATTATCGCGGCGTTCGTTTCTGAAAACGAATTCACAAATCATACCGTCAACTATTGTCCGGAACACAAGTCCAAAATGGATCTCAACATCCTTCTGGCTTTGTTAAACAGCAAACTCGCAGACTGGTATTTTCGGCTCGGTAGCACCAATGCGCACGTGAGCCACTACCAAATTTATAACCTTCCGTACCCGGTCTTTAGTAACCAGTCCAACGAATTGGAGGGCCGTTTGGAAACCGCCGCTGCGAAAGCCCTTCGGTCCGGAGACGCGGCTTGGGTTCTAGATTTGCTGAAACCTCTTCTGGCCGATGCACCGTTTAGCCTGGTATTGCGCAAAATCATCATCGAAGCAGTCAAGCAGATCGTTACGATAGAGACTGCCCGCGGCGACATTCCCCGCGCCAAGCGTTCCGCTCTTGACCCCGCGGCGCAACCGTTCCAGGATTTGATCGACCAGATGCTTTTCCGCATGGCCGGTTTTTCGGACCCCGAAATCATTACCTTGGAGAAGCGATACGCGAGAATGTTGTGAGGCAGTGGGGCCGTTGCGCGTGGCTGTAAACGCAGGCTATTTACGCAACCAGAAACGTGAATCGCCAGCAACCCATGGCAGAGTTGAACGGCTTTGGTTGCTCTTGGGGGCGTTTGCTTCTTGGTCAAGCAAGTTCTTGGCGTGAGCGGACATTTCTTTTAGCCCATTGCGGCGGCCTAATTTCCTTTGCAAATTAGGTAAAATTATTTATACTGAACAAATATTACTTAGTGAAAAGATTTTATAATTTAGCAGTGTGAATGTCACTGTGAAAATCCTGGGCTGGGGGACTTGTTTCCACAGAACGCGCATCCTAAAATTAACATATGCCAAAACTCGATGAAGCTAAGCTCATTCAGGGGACTATTACGGACCTGGACAATGCCATCGCTACCCTTCGGTCGCAGGCTGCCGAGCTTGATGTCCGCATTAGGGAAGCCGAGGCCCGCCGGGATGCGTGGAAGGCCCGTCTCAAGCAAATTGTCGCCGCCGTCAACCCCAAGGAGCGGCTGCGCAAGGGTGCCGCCCTGGATGCCATCAATAAGGTGTTTGGCGATACCCTTCCTGGCACTGGCCTAACCATTTCTGAAATAACCGGCGCCTCTGGCATCGCTTGGTCTTCGATAAGAAATGCCATCAAGAAATCTGAAAGCGGCTACTACGAAAAACACGGACGTTGGTTTCCGTCGGTTGAAAATCGACAAAGCAGGGAAGAAGAAGATACTTGGGTAGGGGGGAAAGAACTTGTGAAAAAGTAGCGAGGGGGTGGGTTCGCGTTAGGCGTGGCTACTGCCCGCTCGTGTTATGGAGGACGTGAGGAGCGGTCGGGGTTGCTGGCTGGGTAAAGGCTCCCAGAAAACCTTTACCCCGTGGCTCTCATTAGGCTGCGGCTCCTCACGACCCTCCGCCACTTCAGCTGCTCAATTTTAGGCTGCGGTCAAATCATTTGTCAACCATCAATCATGCTTTCTTTTATCATTCAGCTGTTTTACCAGCTGCGCAAGCTTTAAGATTTTTCTATCTTGGACATTTGGTTTTTAGGAATTTACCAGAATGCCACCTTGGGCCACCAACAGCTGCTTGGCGAGTTGCAATGCTTCACGGCCTGTTCGCGGGTTACGCTGGGAAAGTCCACCAAGAACTCGTTGAAAGAGTCGATGGGGTGCGTGTGACCCCAACTGACGCGAGTGGGCTATTCCTTTCCGTAAGGTTGGACCTTGTCGGGGTTTAAGTCGGCTGCTACTCGCGACAGGGGTAGGTGAGGTTGTCGCGTGTCAGAGGCTGCGCTTGGCGGTGCTGCCGGCGTGCGAGACCGGCCTAGGCGAGTTGACCGAAGGCGAAGGCGTCGAGGGCCTGACGCGGGCCTTTCACCTGGCCGGCTGCCCCAACGTCGTCGCCAGCCTGTGGAAAGTCAACGACGCGGCCACGGCGGCCCTGATGAACAAGTTCTATCACGAGCTGTGGATCAACAAAAAATCGCCGGCCGAGGCCCTGCGCCTGGCGCAACTGACGATCTACCGCCATCCCGACCGGATACCGGCCTTGGCAGGCGAGCGTGGCCCGCTGTTTGACAAAGTCGTGCGTCTGCCGGAAACGCCGCCGACCGCCCCCGGCCCGCGCGCCGCCACCAAGCTGTGGGCCGCCTTCATCCTCAGCGGCCTGGGGCGATAAGCAAAAAAACAAACGGCCACCGCGGGCCTGTGCGGGAAAAAGGGACTTACGGTTGCTGCGCCCTCGTTCCCAAACTCTGTTTGGGAACGCCGGTCCGCGAAACTCTGTTTTGCCTCCTTTGAACTGGCCTATTCGCTGGGAAGCGAAACGGAGTTTCGCAGACGGAGGTTCCCAAACAGAGTTTGGGAACCAGATCTCTAGTTCGTCGGTTTGAAACGGCTGCTAGGGCGTATGTATGGGTGGCAAATCCCTTTTAGAACACTGTTGCAGGATCGAACAACCGTGTGCAGTCAATGTCAGTTGTGGAGAAAAAAGATAAAAATGGACGAATGTTCCGCGCGGAACATTGGTTTCCGGCCGTCACCAAACCGTATTATCGGTGGAGCTTCCTACCCCGGGGATCGGATGAACTGGGGCTTTGCCAAGTGAATCCTTTTGTATTCCGGTCAAGATCACATCTGAAGCGTCTTCCATTTGACCTTCCAAGGGGACCGCCTGTGTGGAGTTTTGAGATTCTAACCAGGGGGGTCGGTTACAAGCCCCACAACTACAGTAAGTTAAGGTAAAAGGCTCGGTCTCAAAATAGTTTTGAGACTTTGAGACAAAGCACAGCAAGGCAAATCCCAACCTCAGGGGGAGTTGCCGAGGGCCGGTCGCCACGCAAAGCCGCAAGCGGCAATCGAGAACCCTGCCGCACCCCGCCGACACTCATGTTCCTGGTCCCTTGCGAAATTCTTCTAGCAGCACCGCATGCAGCGGCCCGTTGCTCGCCAAAGCGTCGGGGGTGTAGGGATCGTAGGGGCTGCCGTCCACGTTGGTGATGCGGCCGCCGGCCTCGCGGACCAGGACCGTGGCGGCGGCCACGTCCCAGACGTGATTGTCGAAGGCCCAGTAGGCGTCGAAACGGCCGGCGGCCACGTAGGCCATGTTCAGGGCGGTCGAGCCGGTGCGGCGCAGCGACCGCGTCCGCAGCGAGAAATACGCCCACCACGCCAGCGTGCGTTCCTGGCCGCGCATGTCGGGCGGAAAACCGGTGGCGATCAGGGCCTGGTCGAGGCGGTCGGTCGCGCTGGCGGCCAGGCGGCGCTGGTTGAGCCAGGCCCCTTGCCCGGTCGCCGCCGCGAACATCTCCCGCCGCGTGGGATCGTAAACCACGCCGACAACCAGCTCCCCCGCAACTTGCAAGCCGATGGAGATGCAGTACAGCGGGCAATCGTGCACGTAATTGGTGGTGCCGTCGATCGGATCGACGATCCAAGTAGGCGGCGCCTCGGGACCGGGACGCGACCGGACCGCGTCCTCTTCGCCGAGAAACTGGTGCGCCGGAAAGCGCTCGCCAAGATGCTGGAAGATGGCTTTTTGCGAGGCCACATCGGCTTCGGTGACCAGGTCAAAGCGGGCTTTTTCCCGAACGGTGAAGCGCTGCCGCCAATCGTCCAGCACGACCGCGGCCCGCAGGGCGGCTTCCTTGGCGGCGTCCAGATATTTGGTAAGAAGGATTGCGTCCATGTGTTTCCATGGTTAGGGTATTGGTCGGATGATGGAAAACCAGCCGCCGCCGCTATCCCGATTTCAGCAGCAAGAACGGCTGCGGCGAATTGTCCGCATTGCCCGAAGCTTGGGTTTTGTCGGCCGCGTGGAATACCACCATCTTTACAGCAATTCCGGAGGAGCCCAATTTGTTCCTGGTTCGAGCCAGGAAGAAGATGTTCTACGGGTTTTTGTCGAGGCCTTTGTTCGCGATGCCAATCCCGAGGATTTTTCTTTGGAAGCCATCCTGGCCCACGAACGCGGCCATCAAATTCTTCTCCGGAACCATCGACTGCAACGGCTAATATGGTTTACAATGTCGAAATCCACGGAAGAGTTTCTGGCTTCGTTGATTGGTTCTATT